>NZ_JAKKRN010000001.1:0-300615 GCF_025654245.1 Shewanella sp. SM29 | reverse complement strand
TCATCTCTATGCTGGCTGAAATCGTGTTGTGGTGTATTGGGTTAGCGGCACAACACCTTGGATGGCAAAGATATTTTCAAGCCAATACAGTGAGAAAGCAGGCTGTGCTATCAATTGTTAGACTTGGAAAGGAAGTACGCAAAAGAGACAAATATCCGGTAAAGGAGACAATTTTTCGCTGGGCATTAATCGAATATATAAACTTAGTTCATGACGCTGGAAAACCTCAATTATGAGGGGATCCCCCAGTGCCCGCATAAAAGGGAAATTGGATAACAATACCTGCGCCGCCCTTAA
Organism: Shewanella sp. SM29; assembly: GCF_025654245.1. Taxonomy (NCBI): domain Bacteria; kingdom Pseudomonadati; phylum Pseudomonadota; class Gammaproteobacteria; order Alteromonadales; family Shewanellaceae; genus Shewanella; species Shewanella sp. SM29. The sequence continues at coordinate 300,318 of NZ_JAKKRN010000001.1, read as the reverse complement.
TGGCCTCATTCAAACTGGTTAATAAACTGCGTGGTGTTTGATGTAACAGTATGGCGAGGAATAAAAATAAGAAGTTCACTAAATTGAGGTTTAAGCTGCCGCCCTGCACCCAAAAGTAATAACCTAAGTATACAAGCCCAGCGCCACCGACGCTCCAGCCGAGTAAACGACTATTTTCTAACTTATCCGCAGGACGGCTTTCAGACTGACGCTCGCTCACATTTGCAGAGTTAAGCTCTAACGCCGAAGCATCAAGTTCAGCGTCTTTGTCATCAAGGGCGCTTGGGTCGACATAAACACTGTCTTTTTCTTCTGGCAACATAAAGCGATTTACTAAGGGCATGACCACAAACAGAATTGCCACTAACAATAAATTATAACTCGCGAAAATGGTGTCACTGGTGGGGATGATACCGATTTGCGATTCAGAGAAATGCCCCACCGTCGCTATGGTTAATGGGATCGAACCCGCAAGCCCACCATGCCAAACCACAAAGCCAGAATAGGCGCTGGCGACCAGCAATCGATAATCCACTTTCACTTTGCGAGCTAAGGCTTTGGCAAATAACGCGCCCACCACTAGCCCAAAACCCCAGTTAATCCAACTGGCGGCCAGTGACACCAAAGTCACTAAAATAATGGCTTGTGGTGCCGACTTAGCCAATCCAGCAATGGCATCGAGCAGCTTTTTAATCGGCGGGGAGCTTGCCAACATAAATCCTGCCACCAGCACTAACAGCATCTGCATCGAAAAACTTAACAGCGTCCAAAAGCCATCGCCCCAATAATTGATGACTTCCAGCGGGGTTTTATGTTCGGCAACCACAGCAGCAATTAATACGACTAAGGTAAGTAAAAGCACGAAAATATAAGGATCGGGTAGATATCGGTCGACGAGTTTGACCAGAGGTTTTGCCGCTTTGTTTAACATAGACTTTCCTTGTTTATTATCTGAACTAAAACGTCAACACGCCCTAGTTCTTATTTGTTTTTATTGAATTTTTATTGAGCCTTAAGCCCACAGATTAAGCGATCTCTAAAACAGGATAAAGTCTTGAGGGAGTTTTTAACGGTTTGAACTGGTAGCACCAGATATCCCGCTCAACGCACACGCGAGTGCCGATAGCATCTGATGCTAAAAAACTGATAATATGGCAAAAATTAACTAAGGTGCTCTTTATATGAAAATGTTACTTGCCGTTGTGGTGATTGCTGGGGTGATTTTTTACTTCTTTACCTCGATGAACGGCCAAAAAGCCGCCCAAGAAAATATCCGTTTAGGCAATGAGTTTTTAACACAAAACAAAACCAAAGAAGGTGTGATCACCACAGCTTCAGGTTTGCAATATCAAGTATTAACTCAGGGCGATGGCACTGTTCATCCTAAAGCCAGCGATACAGTGACAGTCCATTACCATGGCACTTTGATTGACGGTACTGTGTTTGACAGTTCGGTTGATCGCGGCGAACCCATCGCATTTCCGCTTAATCGGGTGATTAAAGGTTGGACCGAGGGCGTACAACTTATGGTTGTTGGCGATAAAATGCGGTTTTTTATTCCCAGTGAACTCGCCTACGGTAACCGTAGCACGGGCAAGATTGGTGGTGGTTCTGTGTTAATTTTTGATGTGGAACTGCTTAAGATTAATTAAATCAGTCTTCAATGAGTCTGTCTTAATGCATTCGGCTGTATTCATAAAAAAACCTTTCGCTTAATAAAGAAAAAAGCCCTGAATCTTCGCAGGGCTTTATTTTTTAACCAATAATATCAAAATTTTGGATAATTACTGACAGGTTGCCGCGCCAATATCAACCCATACCGCTGCAACACCCGGTACATCACCTTTAGTCCAGTAACTCGCCTTCCAAACACGACCGTTATAGCGAGCAGTTTGACCGCCGTTATACACCACACCCGCATCCCAACCGAGATCAACTTGGCTGAGTAGCAGCCATTGGTCTGCGGTGCGAGATGGCGTATTACCCTGCGTCCAATACTTTGCTTTCCATACCAACTGACTATGGCTCACAGTATCGCCCGTGTTATACACCACACTGGTTTGCCAAGCAGGATAGTTACCGGCATTGGGATCGGTTGCATCGCACCCACCACCAACCACTTTTGGCGTCACAGTCAGATTAGTCGATGCGCTTGCATCTAAGGCACCATCGGAAACCAACACGCTCAAACCATAGAGGGTCGCTTCGGTAACATTGGGGCCAGTAACCACTAACGTGGCACTATTTTGCCCGGTTGCCGACACGCCTGCGGGCACAGTCCAAGCGTAGGTTAAGGCATCACCATCTGCATCGGAGGCACTCGCTACTATACTGACGGTTTTACCCGCTTCAACTGTCGCAGTCGGAGCCAGAGTCACTACAGGTGCTTGGTTCGGTGTATCTGCCTTATTGGTTACTGTCACTGAATCTGTGGCAGATAACCCTTCAGGATCGGTGACTTTAAGGCTAAAACCATAGACGACATCGGCAGATGTTGCACCCAATTGAATCGCCGCATTCGCCATATCCGCGTTTGCGATGGTAATAGTTGGGCCAGACACTTGCGTCCAAAGATACGTCAGCGCGTTATTCTCAGGATCGCGCGAACCGCTACCATTGAGCGTCACATCGGCGGGACCGGTGACATTCACATCCGCGCCAGCATTGGCAATGGGCGCTTTATTCACTGGCGGAGTGGTGCCTTCACCATGACCTAAACCTTCGTGCATGGCATTCAGAATGTCACCATTATCGGCATCAAGTTCCCACGCAAAAAGCCCACCAAGTTGATTAGAAAGCACATATTGCCCCTTGGCTTTAACTGAACGAGCATCATCGAAAGTGATTAAATCGCCAGTAGATGCCTTGAACAAAGATGGCGCCTCAGCTGTTTCGTCGTAACTGTAAGTCCAACCGCTTCCCATGTAGTCATTCGCTATCTGACGATAATCCACCACACCAGCTTCCCAAGTACCTTTTACTTTGCCCGTTGCCGTCCCCGTGAAAGGATTATTACCACTGTAGCCATTGACACCTGTCCAGCCGCGGCCATACATAGCGGCACCGACCACAATTTTCCCTGGGGTCACGCCTTGGCCTAACAGCGCATTAACGCCATTAGCTGTGGTGTAACGAGTATTAGGATCCCAACTCGCTTCATACAGATTGGTTTGATGGCCGAGTTCAGTATTAGTCCAACCACCATTAAAGTCGTAACTCATCAAGAAGATGTAATCCATGTACTGCTGAGCAGCCTGATAATCGACTTTTTGAATTTTATCGTCACCAGCGCTAATGGCTGAGGTCAGCTCATAGGTACGACCCGTTTCGGCGCTTAGTTCATCAAGCATTGCCCGCAGTTCACGCATCAGAGTCACATAGGTTTCACCGTCATTGGCATTACCTAAATTTGGGTTAGCGCCATTCCCCCCTGGAAATTCCCAGTCGATATCTACGCCATCGAAGAATTTCCAGGTCTGTAGAAACTCTTTCACCGAAGCGACAAAGATATCGCGCTTGGTTTTATCACCGAAGAAAAAGAAGGGATCCGAGAGGGTCCAACCACCGACCGAAGGTAAAATCTTCAAATCTGGATGTGCTTGCTTAAGTGCCATCAATTGACCGAAGTTCCCTTTGTAAGGATCTGAATGCTCACTCACTCCCGCCTGCGGTATTTGAATCGCTGCCCAAGGATCGTGAATCGCAACTTTAAAATCACCACGACCACTACAGGCACGTTGCAACGCTTCGAAACTGCCTTCGATTTCTTTCAAGCTATCATTGATGCCATTACCACCACAAATTGGGGTAAAGCCATATAAAATATGGGTTAAGTTTTGCGCAGGTATCTTATCGACCGGAAATTTACGGCCGTATACGCCCCATTCGACAAAGTAACCTCCCACCACTTTGCCTGATTTATTAGCATAGGGACGGTTGTTTTCTTTTAGGGGAGCATTGAGTGGCACTAAATGGCTGCCGTCGGTATCAGCCACGAGGATTTGTTTAACATCACTCGCAGTACAACCATCGCTGTTACACAGTTGTACTTGCATCTGATAACGGCCGCCCTTGTTCACCTTAAAGTTAGCGGTTCCCGACGCGCCAGATGGGCCTTCCCAAACTACATTGCCGTTGAGTAACACTTGGGCGCTATTGCCCACATCGCCACTCCAAAGGTTCCAACTGACGGATACATCGGCGGCATCTTTCACCGTAACTAATTGATTGTAAGCGGTAGCCGCTTGATTCACTTCAATAATAGCGAACTTAGTTTCGCCCCAACCTAAAGTCGGTTTACCGGGCGCCGCTGCAAAAACGCTGGCACTGATGGTAGATGCCAGCGCTGATGCCACTAGCAAGGCTGATGTTGAAATTTGAGTCTTGAACATGAGATATCCCTATTGAATTTTTATATGAATCAATAAGGCAAACAAAGCGTAGACAGGAAACAGCACTCTCTTAAAACCATGCAAAACGACTGACAACTGCACGAAGAAAAACCTGTGGTATCCCCGCTATCATAGGTACAGACGAACCCTTAGACCGGAGGCTTTGCGTCCCAGTTTTTCAACTGGTTTGCCTTTTACACGCAATGACAACGCTGTCATTGCAAATATCAGAATAAGCGTAAGTGAAATAAAATTGCAACAAAATATTATCAACTGCGTTATTGGCTAAAATCGTAAATAGAACTAGCCATCTGATAAGAAAGGAATTATGCAAATTAAACTATCGCTAATATTTACTTTGGATAATGAGGATTATCTGAATACTTTAAAAATAAAAAAACAGGACTCGATATGCCAAAGGCATCATAAGTCCTGCTTTATATTTCACAATTTACGTCGCTTATGCAGCTAAAACTCAATCACTAAACATTCATGGCGCAAACCATTGTCGAGCAACATTATGATCCTTATGCGCGGGGCATTTATTATCCTTATGCACGGGGATAGTCCCTTGCGAGCATCACAGATAAACCGCGGCAAACCAAGGTTTCCATATCATCGACACGATTGATTTTCATCTCAGCTAAGGGCGCGCTCAATGCCATTTGCTTTAAGCTTTCGAGACAGCCTTTGTAGTAAGGAGCGCTATTCATCATACCGCCAGCAAGCCAAATTCGATTGGGATTAAATAAATTAACCGCCCACGCTAATCCCATGCCGAGATAACTGCCCGCGCGATATAAATCATCCTGAGTGGAGATTTTGCGGCTGCGTACTGAATCGCCACTGGCCAGTTGCTCTAAACTAAACTCGCCAGATTCTGTCATCACGCGACAAGGCCCCAACTCCCCCGCCACGCCAGTCGCTCCCGTAAAGACTTGCCCATTAAAGGCAATAGACATACCGATCCCAGTGCCGCACATGACCAATAATTCACAGGCATATTTGGCATCACAAGTCGCTTGCATACCCGCATCGATATCGTTGCAGATAAACTTAAGCTCACCCTGGGTTTTGACTGTATCGAAGCTCAATCCATTGAGTCCAGGTAAAGATTTACAAGAAACCAAACGATTATTTTGTACCAGTCCAGGTACGGCAATCGCTAGTTGGTAATGCTGTAAATCATAATCACGTTCAAACGCCGCAATTTGATTATTTAACTCTTCAATTTTAAAACCTTCACCTGTGGGGATTTTATATTGTTCTGTATGTCCCGCGAGCTGAAGTTCGAACAGGGCTTTGGTACCGCCCACATCTATTGTTAGTATTTGCATCGCTTACTCCACTGATACATGTGCCCCACTCTGACCCCGAGTAGAGATGGCAAATGTTAGCATAGGGTCCAAATGTTAGCGATTGAATAAAACTTAAGTTGCTAATTTGTAAGGAATAAGTCATAATTAAACATGACCAACCTTTTATTTAATTCACTTTTCACGCTCAAAATCACATAAATAAATTAACAACAAATCCCATAACCTCAAGCGTCTTACCTGCACAAATTCACGATTGTATACAAAATCCTTTATTCGCTACCCTTGCATCTAGCGCGCTAGACTTGCGATAATCCGAGCCGGTTAAAACTCAAATCAACATATACCCAAGCTACCTGAAGATACGAGTTTCAGAGCGCCTAGGGTGCTTCAATTCAAGGCGTATCAATGACAGAATGTCGGCTACCTTTTGAATTGATGCAACACGGAAGTGAAGTGCCCTAGACGCTCCGTCCCGGCGGTTTTTAACGCACTTTATACTGCGTTGGTTATTTTTAACTTAGCCCACTAGGTCTGCAAATAACCGCCTTGCCTAAAGTGCGTTAAATTACCGCTGAATCCTGCATCTTCAGGTTGTTTGGGTATAAACCATTCATCCTTAGGCGATCTTCGCCTACCGACTCGCATAGCATGCCAGTCTTAATTGGAGCCCTTATGTCACAATCAATCGCTAACCGTCTCGGTGCTATTCGTAACGAATTAACATCTGCTAATCTCGATGCTTTTATTATTCCCCGTGCCGACGAATATCTGGGCGAATATGTGCCGGCACATAACGAACGTTTGTACTGGGCAACCAACTTTACCGGTTCGGCGGGTATGGCTATCGTATTGAAAGATAAAGCCGCAATATTTACCGATGGCCGCTATACGGTTCAAGTTCGTTTGCAAGTCGATGCCACACTTTTCAGTTATGAAAGCCTAACCGATACACCACAAATTGAGTGGTTATGTGACACGCTACCAGCAGGGTCTCGCGTTGGTTTCGATGCGCGCTTACACACCTTAGCTTGGTATGACAATGCCAAAGCAACCTTAAATAAATCCCAAATCGAATTAGTTGCAGTTGAACAAAACCCCATCGATTTGCATTGGCAGAATCGGCCAGCACAGTCGAACGCGCCTATCACTTTGTTTAGCAACGAGAGTGCTGGTAAAACCAGCCTGCAAAAACGCATTGAAATTGGTGCATTAGTAAAAAAAGCCGGTGGTGATGTCGCCTTAATCGCCGCCTTAGATTCTTTCTGCTGGCTACTCAATATTCGCGGCAATGATGTACCGCGCCTGCCCGTTGTACTCGGCAGTGCCCTGCTCCACGCCAATGGCGATATGCAGCTTTTCACCGATTTAAGCAAACTCCCAGAGGGCATTGAGGAGCATGTTGGTGCTGGCGTAAGCTTTAAGGGCGAGGCATCTCTTGCCGATACACTCGCCAGCATGCAGGACGTAAAACTACTTGCCGATCCGAATTCTGCAAACGCTTGGGCACAAAACATTGCCCGTGAGGCAGGAGCAAAATTAATTGCCGGAATCGATCCTGTCGCTTTACCTAAAGCGCAGAAAAACGCCGCAGAACTGGCCGGCATGCGTGCCTGTCATATCCGCGATGGTGTCGCCGTGAGTCGATTCCTTGCATGGCTCGATGCCGAAGTGGCAGCCAATCGCATGCACAATGAAGGCACCCTTGCGGATAAATTGGAAAGCTTTCGCCTAGAAGATGAGCGTTACCGCGAGCCAAGTTTCGACACGATTTCAGCTGCTGGTCCTAATGCCGCTATGTGCCATTACAATCACAACAATGGCACACCAGCCATGATGACAATGGACAGCATCTACTTAGTGGATTCTGGCGCTCAGTATATTGACGGCACGACAGATGTGACCCGTACCATTGCGATAGGTGAAGTGACCGATGAGCATAAAAAAATGGTCACGCTGGTGCTAAAAGGTCATATCGCGCTAGACCAAGCTCGCTTCCCAAAAGGTACTTCAGGCCAGCAGCTCGACGCCTTCGCCCGCCAATATCTATGGCAACATGGTTTTGATTACGATCACGGCACAGGCCATGGTGTGGGTCACTTTTTAAGTGTGCACGAAGGTCCGCAGCGCATAGGTAAAAATGTCAACGGTATCGCATTGATGCCCGGCATGGTGCTTTCCAACGAGCCGGGTTACTACCGCGCCGACGATTTCGGTATTCGCCTAGAAAACCTCGTCGTCGTTCAGCACTGCGAAGCACTTAAAGGGGCTGAGCGTGAAATGTATGAATTCGATGCGTTGACTATGATCCCTATGGATGCGCGCCTTATTGATAAGAGCCTGTTAACGCAAGGGGAAATAGACTGGTTTAATGCTTATCATCAGCAAGTCTTCAATACACTTTCTCCGTTGATGTCAGGGGATGAATTGGCTTGGTTAAATCAAGTAACTAAAGCAATTTAGCACTCCGCTGATAAATAGCGATTTAAGTCGTTATATTAGTCACTTACGCGCTATAAAATAGAACGCCCAAGGCAATTAGCATTGGGCGTTTTTTTAGCGCTATCAGTGTGTTTTAAAACCCACGCCTTATTTCAAAACCATGATTTCAAAACACGATTTAAAAACATGAGTCGCTAAACCATAGTAGGTTGTGCCATCGGCTGATAAGCATCATCCAGCGATGCTTTAGACAACACTTCAAAGTCCTGATGAATTGCCATAAAACAATCGACTAATTCAGGGTCGAAATGCTGACCTTTGCCTTCAATAATTAACTCGATAGCCTCTTGGTGGCTAAAGGGCCGCTTATAACATCGGGGAGAAGTCAGCGCGTCATAAACATCAACTAGGGCCACTATCCTCGCCGAAAGCGGAATATCTTCACCTTTCAAACCAAGGGGATAACCACTACCATCCCACTTTTCATGGTGACCCGAAGCAATATCGCGGCCCATCTGAATAAAAGTACATTGGGGCGCATATTCCAACAAACTGCGTAGCACTTGTCCCCCGATCACAGGATGAGCTTTAATTTGCTCAAACTCCTGCGGCGTTAATTTACCCGGTTTAAGCAGAATCGCATCGGCGATACCGACTTTACCTATATCGTGCAAAATGGCCGACAAACTAATGTCTTGAATATAATCTTCGTTCAATTCTGCAGGAGGATTGGCGGCCAGTAGTCGCTGCGACGCGAGCATTTTCGAATACTGCCGCATACGTAGCAAATGCGCGCCCGTTTCGTTATCTCTGTATTCGGCGAGTTTAGCTAAGCCTAATACGGTAGCTTGGCGTGATGCTAAGGTTGAATCGAGTGCGTCAGCCAACTTACCTAATAAATAAGTGATGGTTAACGTCAACATGGCATTGGTCACGATAAAATTGACCACGACAACGGCCCAAATACCGACACTATAACCTTGGGTTTCAGGCCAATTGAGCCAATTAAAATGATAGGCAAAACCAATCAATACCAAACTTAGCCCATTCAAACACTGGGCATATAAGCTGGCTCGATTTCCTAAAAAAATACCGACTAACGGCGGGAAAATAAATAACCAGAAAAAACCAGCTCCCGAAGGGCCAATCGCAATTAAAAAACCGATGCCGATAGCAAAACCCAGCAAGCAGCCACAGCCAAAACGCGTACTATCAGCAAGCTTAGGAAAATACAGTAAAAGCAGTAAAAACAGATAAGCCAGCGTATCAAATACCACCATAAACCAGAGATCGGCGATGACGCATAAATACACACTAGTGATATATACAGGCACGCAGAGAATCGCTAGAAAGCCAAATAAACGTTCAAAGATCAAACGTCGCCAATGTGGCAGTGCCGCCGCTGTTCCCAAGGACGCTGTGGCTAATTTAGTTACACCACGCCTAAGTGATATCGCCATGGGAAGTTCCTCTTATGTAGCATTCCCGCTGTGAGCTAATGAAGTAGAAGAGCAAAATCAAGATACACCGCTGAAGCAAGGAAAAATAAGCCATCTTTTGTTGCCCATTAAAGAATAGACTAAGGCCAATAAAGCGCTCCATGAATACTGCGATATCAAGCCGAATCAACGACATTAGCCCAATATCATCGAACATAATTTATATTTAAGATGAATGACAAATACCCACTCAAGACATAAAAGAATAACCCTATACAAAATACTAGAATTAACGATTTAACAGGATAAACGCTCGTTTAACTCCACATTCTCGCTACTTAAAAACTTTATATATTGCAATAGCTTATAAATACGACGAACGATTGATTTTCACCTGTCAGCCATGAGAAACCGCTCTCCTATACCCACACAAAAATGATACTCTTATCACATAACAAGCTTACTCCGATGAGAGTCAGCACAAGAAAATTCGCGCCTAACACCGCGCCCTGAACCCTAATGAACCACATCGGCCCTGAATGGACACACTAAATGAGCCAGAGTAACGCCTCAGCGAATAAAATAGTTAATACGCAGAGATCAGATCAAGAAATCCGCTTAACACCACAAGATGAACTCATTTCCACTACAGATACTCGCGGTATCATCACTTACGTTAATGCCCGTTTTGCCGAAGTCTCAGGCTATAGCGCCCAAGAGTTAGTCGGCAGTGCACACAATATGGTGCGTCATCCCGATATGCCGAGCGCCGCCTTTAAAGAAATGTGGGAAAAGCTTAAGTCGGGCCAATCTTGGCGCGGCATAGTCAAGAACCGCTGTAAAAATGGGGGCTTCTATTGGGTCGATGCCTTTGTTTCGCCCTTGTTTGAAAACGGCACTATTATCGGTTACCAATCGGTGCGCATTCAGCCTCAAGCCGCCTACGTCACGAAAGCTAATGAGATTTACCAAAGACTCAAATTAGACAAATCCATTCCTAAACCCTTAAGTTTAATGCAAAAACGTATCGTATCTGCGGTTGTAGCCTCCACAGGTTTACTGATCGCTGGCTACTTTTGGGGCTGGGGCGTAATTATCGCAGGGGCAATTCTGATGAGTTTAAACCTCGCCATTTTCTACGATGAGGCCTTTCGTATTCCCGCTAAACTGATTGAAATGCAAACCAAATATGACTCTATCAGTCGTTACATTTACTCGGGTGCAGATACCTCTTCTATCCTCGATTTCCAGCTCATCATGCTGCAGGCTAAAATGAATGGCGTACTTGGGCGCACCCAAGATCAAGCCAATCAATTACATGCAATTGCCGATCAATTAGTGGTCGCGACCGAGCAAACCTATGTCAGCCTAGATCAAGAGAAAAGTCAGCTAGAACAGCTCTCTGGCGCGATGGAAGAAATGAGTTCAACCATCACAGAAGTGGCGCAGAATACCCATCTCACCTCCACTAGCATCAATACCGCCTATGATCTCTGCCTTAAAAGCAGTGCCAACATGAAGGCCAACACTCAAAAAATGGAGCAACTGGCAAAGTCTGTTGCCGATGCCACCAACAATGCCCATCAATTAAATAAAGAAGCCGAGCAAGTAGCTAATGCGATGGGCGAAATTGACTCTATTGCCGAGCAAACTAATCTCCTCGCCCTCAATGCCGCGATTGAAGCTGCCCGTGCGGGTGAACAAGGCCGTGGGTTTGCCGTGGTCGCCGATGAAGTACGCGCCCTATCGAGCAGAACCCAGCTATCGACCAACAGTATTTCTAAGAGTGTCGATAAGATGTTCACTATGCTCAACGCATGGGCCAAAGAAATGGAACAAAGCCGTCAACATGCGGAGCGTTGTGCCAGCGATATTCAGCTGTCCGCCGACAATGTAAACACCATTTACCAAGAAGTGAGTGACATCCACACCTTTGCCCAACAAAATGCAGTGGCAGCCGATCAACAGCGTCAAGTGGTCAATGAGATCGCCAGTAATATTCACTCCATCACCCATGCCAGCGCCGAGAACTTAGCTGCAACCCATCTGATTGGTGATGCAGCCCATCTTCTTAAACACAATGCCGAAAAAGCCCTTGGCCTGAGGCGCACCTTCGGCTAAACAATAAGTAAAAGATCCAAAATACCGCAGCCTAGGTTGCGGTATTTTCTAATGTAGCGAGCTTTAATCCGTATTGTTGAGTCCATATTTTACTCAACCCTTGTATAGATCAATAAGACCTAGCCCACCTGAACCAGTGCCAAGCCTTTTATCCCCTCCTGATGAAATGGTGCAGATAAAATGCCAAAACACTAAAAAGTACAGGTTTTAACCGAAATTTTTGCTATACTCCGCGCCCGCCATTTTTCTTATAAAATCTGTGTGGAAGAATGAGCCAGCCGGTACACCTCTCTCCTTTAGACGAGTGATAAAGAGGCTAGTGGCGCTTGAATGTTTGAATAAGTGAACGATAGGAATCCAAAATGAGATTTGAATCTTTTAGTTTTTCCCCCGAGATTTTGCGCGCTATCTCAGATTGCGGTTATCAACAAATGACGCCTATTCAGCAGCAAGCGATACCTGCTATTCGCCGCGGCCAAGATGTCTTAGCCAGTGCCCAAACCGGTACGGGTAAAACCGCCGCTTTCGCGCTGCCGATCCTACAAAAGATGGTTGAAAAACCAAGCGAAACGCTAAAGTCGAATGCCCGCGTATTAATCCTTACGCCAACCCGTGAGCTTGCAGCTCAAGTGGCTGACAACGTTACGGCTTACTGCAAGTACTTAAACTTCAGTGTTTTAACCATTTACGGCGGCGTAAAGATTGAGACTCAAGCGCAAAAGCTGAAACGCGGCGCCGATGTGATTGTTGCCACCCCTGGTCGCTTACTTGAGCACCTTACCGCCTGTAACTTAAGCCTGTCGAACGTCGACTTTTTAGTGCTAGACGAAGCCGATCGCATGCTCGACATGGGCTTTAGCGCCGATATCCAAAAGATCCTTCAAGCGGTAAATAAGAAGCGTCAAAACCTGTTGTTCTCGGCCACTTTCTCAAGTGCGGTGAAAAAACTCGCCAACGACATGATGGTTAAACCGCAAGTGATCAGCGTTGATAAACAAAACACTACAGCCGACACCGTTAGCCAAGTAGTTTATCCGGTTGAACAACGCCGTAAACGCGAACTGCTTTCTGAGCTCATCGGCAAGAAAAACTGGCAACAGGTATTGGTATTTACTGCGACCCGTGAAGCCGCCGATACGCTAGTCAAAGAATTAAACTTAGATGGTATCCCATCTGAAGTGGTCCACGGTGAAAAAGGCCAAGGCAGTCGTCGCCGCGCACTGCGTGAGTTTGTGGCGGGAGATGTACGAGTGCTGGTTGCCACCGAAGTTGCCGCCCGTGGTCTGGATATTCCAAGCCTTGAATACGTAGTCAACTATGACTTACCTTTCCTCGCAGAAGATTATGTACACCGTATCGGTCGTACAGGCCGTGCGGGTAAAACTGGCGTAGCCATTTCATTTGTGAGCCGCGAAGAAGAGCGCACCTTAGCCGATATCGAAAAATTGATTGGCCAACAGATTCGCCGCGTCACTGTGCCAGGTTATGAAGTTGGCAGCCGCGAATTGCTATTAAAGCAATTGCAAACCCGCCGCAGTTTTGCCAAAAAGCAACAAAGAACCGACAACGTCGGCGCTCAAGTTGCTGCTGAGAAAAACATGCAGGGCCGCCGCGTAAAAATGAAGGTGGGTCAAGCACCGAGCAAAGCGAAAAAGCTGAAATAAACAACTAACATAGGCAATGCACCTCGCCTATCAGTCTCGTTATTAAAGCAAAAAGCGTCCCAAGGGACGCTTTTTTATTGAGCCGAATTAATGAGCTATAAACCATAGGCTATAAGAGTGACTCGCTCTCAAAGATGGCTTATCTCAGTCCGAACTCTGTGACGAAGTCAATACTTAGCCTACATAACTGAGGCCGATCACTTATTCGAAAAAACCACCAAATAACTGTTTAAGCCTTTGCTCATCAATGGGATTTTCGCCGCGCCAACCCGCTAGCGGTAAGATGATGTCAGAGCGGATACTGCCCGAGTATTTGATATTGCAGATCGCTTCAAATGGCGTAAATGCTTCATAAAGCGGCGTAACATAGGAATTTGGCATGATGCCAAGCTCAGCTAACACCGTCAGTTGGCCACGGAAACTGTACTTTTTAAATTGAGGAATAATCTTGGCTTTCTTCACCCTTTGCTCGAGTTTTCCGGGTGTTTCATCTAAAGGAGCCTGACGGATAGCTTCAATTAATGCACTGAAGATGGCCACATCCTCTATACTGGGTTTACAAGGCGATAGCGTACAAAACTCTTGTAATTCTATGAGATTGTGCGCCCAGCGCTCGTTCCACACACTGCCAGCGTAACAGGAAAAGATTTCTTGTCCCTGCTCAATCCAGTTAACGCGCTTGATGGAACACACAGGACAAATGTCACTATCGGTTGCCATCGAATGTTCTGGTAGCGCCTTAGCAAACAAATAACTGAGAATGGGTTGACGACCGCGAGGGAAGCTTGAAAAACCACATAAATAGGCCGCCAGTAAATTCTCCAGCGCAAGATTCGGCTGCTTTAGTATCGCTTTATAGCCGAGCACCACATCATCATGACTCAGCTTAACTCGGTCGTTGACCGGATAGCCACTCTGTTCAATCAATGCGATTTCAGCATCAGATAGGCCTTGATAGGAGTAGATATAAGTTCCCGTATCGACATCAAACACATCGCCATTATCGATTCTTTGTTGATAACCATGCTCGTCTTTGCGGTACGACTTTTTATAATAGACTTTCTTTAACGCCTTAAATAATCCCTTATCCATTTACCACTTTCCTATTGAAAAAATTACCAAACATCACTTCAACCTTTCAAGGCTGTGGCAATACTATCACTTTCGCGTTCAGCGCCCCACCTTATCTCAGTTAATTAGCAGACTCGATTAGCTTACTCAATTAGCCCATGTTATCGGCTCACACCATTGACTCATATGAGACTAAAACGAGCTTTTGGGTGATTGAGCAATCATTGCTTTAAAAACACCACGATATCTGGATACACACTGCAATAAATTGCAGCATTCGCCGTTCTTATAGCAGTCATCCCCATTCACGACCCAACAAGCGTACAAACCAGAGCCAATCGCTTGAATTGATAGAATAACCCATAACTAAGAGAGATTACTTATGCCGTCCCTACTACAGCGCTTTTTATTGACCACCAGCCTACTGCTTGGCAGTTTTACCACGCTAGCTCAACCTATCGCTAAGGATGAATATTCGGTTAGCCCACTGCTCAATGGCGAACAAATTCCCGCAATTACCTTACAAGATATGAATGGCCAAAGCGTTGATTTAGCAAAATTAACCGCACAAAAACCAACCATTTTCTTTTTTTACCGTGGCGGCTGGTGCCCCTTTTGCAACAACCAAATGGGGCAACTAAAAGCCATCGAACCTAAACTTATCGACATGGGCTTTCAACTGGTGGGGATTTCCACTGATACACCCGCACAGCTAAAGGCATCGGCCGCTAAAAACGAACTCAAATATCAGCTACTTTCCGATGAAAAAATGCAGGCATCGCAAGCCTTTGGTCTTGCCTTTTACACTAGCAAACAAGTCACTGATACTTATCTGAGTCGCTTAAAACTGGATAACCCACTGTGGACAACGCCCGAAGGCGATAAACGCTTAGTTCTGCCAGTGCCGGCAATTTATATTGCTGATACTCAAGGATTAATCCACTTCCAATATGTGAATCCCAACTATAAGGTGAGACCCGCACCTAAATTGATTCTGACGGCTGCCAGCCTCGTCGGTGCACCAGAATAATCCATCCCTCATCAAAGCAGCCGTTAAGAATCGTTATCGATTTAGCGGCCGCTTTGCTAAACTAGCTCCGCCGCAATCAATATCGTCCAAGTTCAAATAGATAACATCACTTCAGCCCGCGGCGGAGTCATAATGAATTCTCAAACCTATAACCAAGCTGTGCTCGAACTCGCCCTTGCGGGTCTTGCCGATTTAACCGCTTCAGCACAGACCAAGAAAGCCCAGCGCACCTCTGCGCAGGAAAGTCATTTTTTGTGTAATTGGATGGTCGAGTCCTTAAAGGAAAAACGCTTTTCTAAACTGGTAGCCGACGATCTCACGGCTTGGATACGTTTGGCTCGCAGCCAAGGTGCGGGCGCCGAACTCAAGCGTTTACTAGAAAGGATAGTGTATCAATATCAATCAATTGAGACATCTGAGCCCGCTTTAGGCACGGCATTAAATGCCATGATAGAAACCTTAAAACAAGCCGATTGGTTAGTCTTTACTGACACTGAAATCAGTGCCAAGCTGAAACTCGATGGTGATGGTCAATCTAGCTTAGTGATTGATGCCAAAGAATTTAATCAACATATTAAAGACAATCAGCTGATCAAGCCAATCAACTTATATGTCCGCGCCGATGAACAGACACTAACGCGTATCGCCCTGTCCCATGGGTTATTGCTCAGTCAAGGCAATAAAAAAACTAGCTTGATTAAGCACCATAAAACCTATCAAATTTTCCCTAATAATCAGCAACCAGCTTTGTGTCAGCTATTGGCTTAAGGTAATACCAATCGTATTAAATATCTGTTCATTCAGCGGGAGTTCAACGCGCTTTAGATAAGGCGAAGGCTTTCGGCATAGTGGTGCTCTGCCGAAAGCCTTAAACGCAGTATAAAGCGCGTTGCCATGTAGTGAACATCAGCCGCCCTTCGGGAGCCACACAGGCATCCCACTCCGGTGTTGCATTGACTTAAAAGGGAATAACCATTTCTGCGTCAATGCGCCTTGGATTGAGATGCCTGTGAGGCTCTGAACTGATTAGATATTTAATGTGATTGGTATAACAGCGAAAAGCAGAAAATAGCTTGAATATGGCGGATGTGACTGATTGTGATCCAATAAACAATTCATTCACACAGTTTAGATAGAATGACTATCGGATAGGTCTTGGCTAAAGCAGAGATAACAAGGATAAAAGCAATATGGTTAAGCGATGTTTGCAGTATAAACACTTAGTTCGATTTGCCTTGTTCACCCTTTGCTTGACTCAACAGCACGCCTTTGCGGAACAGCTCAAATACAATATCACTGGCTCCTATTCTTGGTATCCGTATTTTATCGGTGATCAAGCCGAGGCGCCGGGGATGATCACTGAGCTTATTCCGATGATCTTATCTATGGCTGAAATCAAAGGTGAAATCCTCGCCCTGCCGCCCAAGCGCACCAATAATGCGCTAGAAACCGGTCAACTCGACTTTGATATCGTCAGCCCTAGTTGGTTTGAAAAGCAGGATTTAGGGCCGCTGTTTGTCAAATCGACCCCCATAATGCAAATCACTGAATATGTGGTCACATTGCCAGAGAATGTCAGTAAATATAAAGATATCAGCCAGATAAAAGGCCAAGAAATAGGTACAGTGCGCGGTTATTTATATCACGACGATAAAGATTTTATCCGTGCAGACTTTACCTCAGAGCAGGAGCTGATCAAAGCCTTAGATAAACACAGAGTCAACGCTGTTATTGCTGGTAATTACCCGGCGTTGTATTGGTCGACTCAGTTGCGGATCCCTGTCGCACTGGCGGCAGTGCATTCTGATGGTGACTTAGTGTTTAGGTTGCGAAAAGAACATGCCGATTTGCTTCCTGCCATCAATCAAGCCATAGCGACATTGAAGGCCAATGGTAAAATTGACGAAATCATCAAAAAGTACACTCAAACGCTGGCAAGCTAATCTCACGCTAGCTATATGAGGTATTTGCGATAAAAAGCGCCCGAAGGCGCTTAATCAATATCAATGAGGTCGCAGAATCTCAGTTTGACCATTCGCAAGGATCATAATTAGCGAGGACGGCCGCATAGCTGTGACTCAATCCCAGAGTCGAGTAGTAATAACCTTTCCCCTGATTGTCCACTGCATAATGGATATCCTCGGCCCCAAGCTGTTGTGGTAATTGCTCACGCACATTGGCTAATGTAGGCTCATCATAAAGATAGGGGGCAAACGTCAGTACACTCTCCAGATAGACCTCAGTATGGCGGCAACTATTGCGACGGATCTGGGCAATAATCGCCTCAAACGCTTCACCCCGCTCCAATGCTAACCATTGCTCAGCGTAACGTTCAACTATGCTTCTGTCGGAATAGAAGAAATACCGCTTATCCGACAAACGCATCTGCACATCCTTGTAAGCCTCATTGAGGATCAGGCGAATATAACTGTTAACCGTTTGCTCACTATCCCACTCGAGCCCTGCCACGGCGGCGATTTGCTCCGCCGTGACTAAGCGTCCGTGTTGGCTAAATACCCTGATATAACCGACAAGTTCAATCATAGTGTCCAACTATAGAGTTCAACTGGGTAACAGGCCTCGCGCCGCCAATCTATCGGCAACAAAACCTAGGCTAAACTTGTCGAGCGTGGCCCGAGTTGGCGCACCGGTTTGAATATCCCAACCAAAGGCTTCATAGAACATGTCCAGCGCCGTTTGCATGTCAGCGCGGTCCATCTTGATGGTGCCCTCTTGACCGAAGTTTTTATCTGGATTCAAATCATAAACCCAGTCACTGAGCACATCATGCTCTTCGCGCATATTGCTTTCATTCATTTGCAATACGGTTAAGGCACGGTGTAAATGCAGCACTCTTTCCGCCTTAAAGTCCAATTCCGTTTCTGTGGTTTCAATCCCAGTCACTAAACTGAACATCTGCGATTCAATGGTGCTATCGCCTTCATAGTTACGATTTTTATCCGGTGATGCCAACAATGGGAACATCCAATTACACAGTGTCAGAGAGTCATGTAATACGTTTTTCACCAGCGACCATTTTGCAAAACGGATCTTAGCCGCATTGATTGGGGTATACCAATTCACCTTATCGAATGCACCTTCACCCCATTTTTTCTCGGCAATCGCCACTGTCATATCGTGTGGCAAACCACTGTTAACTATGTTGATGTGGGAATGGCACTGAGCATCACGGTTAAAGACGACGTTGATTAACGTACCCACCTGACCCGCGGTTTCACTAGCATGGTGCACGGCAGCATTGGTTTTCTTGTTGAATACCTTAGTGGCACTTTCTTTATGAATATCCCAATTACCTAACTTGGGATTGGTTCCATCTAACCCCCAACGCTTGATCAAATCATATAAGCCGTCGGCCATATGGGAGATTTCACCTTCTTTAAACGCCACTCGGCGATAAAAATCAAGTAAGAAAGCAGGATCTTGGTTATCCCAGAGCGCCCAAGGAATACTGTTAAATTCATCTTCAGGTAATAAATGCTTAAACATATCCTTTGTTTTTAGGAATTTAAATAGATGAGAAATGGAGCCATAGTTACACCAAATACCATAGTCATCGAGAATATGAGCCCCTAAAGCGCCCGCCATCGCATGTGCTTCTGTACCATTTTTGGTGCCCATTAAATACTGTGGTACGAGGAATCCCATACAGACGTTAGATATATGTTCGGTTTTACGACCGTATTTGCTTTTCAATTCAGGGACTTTTAGCTCGCAGAAGCAACGTATTGGGCATGAATGACAGCCTCCCGTACGCTTCATCCACTTATTGGCATATTCCACACCTATGTAGCTTTCTGCCATTGAAGTTCGAAACCCAATACGATTGCGTTCATTCCATGGCACTTCGCCTAAATCAATTTCTTGATCGGCAGCGCCCCACTTCAAACCGGGCCGAGATTTCCAGCGGCTGATGGGTGCTGAGTACTCAGCCCAAGATTGCGGCGTTGAAGGAACGACACCATTATTATTGGCACCGATAATACCTAAAATATGGTCATCTAAGGCACGCATCTTTTCATTATTGGCGGCGATTTTAACGGCGCCAGTGCCGATAATGCCGATCCCTTTACAATTTTTGGACCCCATTACCGAGCCATGACCACCTGCTGAATGCCCGCCCTGAGTCATAATGACAGAAAGAGGCACTTGGTTTTCACCCGCTTGGCCAATCGCAGCGACTTGTGCATTGGGTCCCATCATTTGCGCGATCATAGCGTGGGTATCAAATATACCTTTACCCCATAGGGCGTCAGCAGGTTCAATCGTGACCTTATCATCCACAATTTTAAGCCACACAGGACTGCTCGCTTTGCCTTCTATTGCAATCGCATCGAACCCCGCAAATTTCATTGCGGGTGAAAAATGCCCACCAAAGTGACCATCGGCAATCAGATGTTTTTCAATTACGGGACTACGGGAAGTAATGGTTGTTCGTCCAGTACAAATAACGCCTGAACCCGTTAATGGTCCGGCAGAAAAGACAATAATATTATCTGGGTCGATTGCTGTAATATTATCCTTATGATCATCCCACAATATTTTATAACCAATCCCCATACCACCGATATAGTCATAATATTTATTGATTGGCTCATACCATATATGATTAGTTGTTAAATTAATTCTGAGGACTTTACCCGCCCAACCACCTATTTTATCACTCATATTATTTCTCCTGAATTTAAGAAACTAAGCCGGTATATTTTTCGTATTGTTCTAATGCAGCTTCAGCCTCTTCCCAGTTATAAAATTTAATTGCACCTGTAGGACAAACTTGCGCGCAGGCAGGTTTACCGTTACATAAATCACATTTGACGGCTTTCATTTTACTGCGAACAACTTTAATGACTTGCTGAGGACACTTATCTGCACAATAACCACATCCGACACAACGTTCTTCATCAATCACTTTGGCGCCAGTCTGTTCATTCGTTGAAATAGCTTGCTGTGGACAAACTTCAGTGCAAACTTCGCAGTGGCGACAAGTAGAAGGAACAACGGTTTTATCGCCGCATTCTCCTCGTTGTATTTCATAGTCAAATTGCACACCATGTGGGCCATAGTTCATATTTCTTTCTACTTTGACGCGGGCAAGTGTCGGACTGCTATCCCCTTCATGGTTCCAACCACAGGCAATTTCACAGCGTCTACAGCTAACACAAACCGTAGGGTTCACCACCATGAGTCCACCAGGCATGACCTCTACTATCTCTTGGCTATTACTGTCACTGCCACAACCGGTCAGAAAACTTATTAATGTTCCGCTATAAACTGTACCGACAGCAACGCCCATACCGCCTTTAAGCATTCCTCTTCTGGTAATCATATTTGATCCTTTATTAGTCAAAGCAATATAATTAAAATATGCATACACTTTGATTCCCGACAATTTATGCTAAAGTAATTATGTCTTTGATTTTTAACCTGCGTCACAATTACCCATATTGGGGCATTATTAGATCAAGTTACACGACATGCGTCAGAGTAACGTTTTCAAGAATTAACAATTCAACATCTAGCAAATTCAAATAATGCCTCACATCAAATTACCTTAATATAATTAACAAATAACTTTTAAATTTGGTTAATTAAGTGCAACTCGACTCATAACTAAGTTAATATCTATACCGCATACATTCCGATTAGAGTCCCGACAGAATCTAATTAAAAAGGAATGGAAAATGATGAAAACGAATACCCGTTCTCAATGGAAAATCTTTACGCCAATGGCAGTCGCAGTCTGTCTGATGACAGCCTGTTCCGATGGTGACGATGGGAAAGAAGGTCCACCAGGGATTGTGAGTATCAGCATTGAACAAGCGGATACACTCAAAGCGACAATAGAAAATGTGGTTATCGATGCGCAAACCCATGTACAGGTCGATTTCTTCCTCAGCAATGCCAATGGTATTGCGGTCACAGGGCTAGAAAACCTGAAGGAGCTAGATACCTTAGGTGTCGGTATTGCCAAATTAGCACCGCCGCAGGAGCACTATCAAATCACCCAAGCCGCGGCGAATGCTATGGCAACAACTGGCACAGAAGTCACTAACTCTGCAGCAAGCGCGACAGATGCTGCGTTGCAATGGACCAGTTACATCAATAATCAAGTAGAACCTGCCACAAATGCCCAAGCGAATGCACAGACTCAGTGGCAAGCAGGCATTGAAAGCAACTGTAAAACGGCGTGTCTAACCTCCTTAGGCGCGGGCCAATACCGTTACACTTTGAGTAAACCACTCACGGGTTACTCCCAATTTACGGGGATAGATACCCAGTACTCGCCTGAGCTCACCCACAGGATTTACCTAGAGTTAAAACCGTTCGCAAATAGCCCAATCGACACTCAGTTGATCAACAGCGTGTACGATTTTGTGCCCGCCACAGGACAGACAGTCGCGGCGGATATGAGCCGTAAAGTGATCGCGCCGGAACAAGCCTGTTTTCGTTGTCATAACTCAGACTTAGCCAATACCGATACTCGCCTTTTGATGCACGGCAATAAACGTTTTGCCTTTGAGGGCTGCGTTGTCTGTCACACGACTTACTCTGGCGATCCTGAAACGGGTAATAGCCTTGATATGGCGACATTGACACACCAGATCCACCAAGCCAAATATCAAATTGTAGGTTACAAGGGACAGCTATATGACTACGCCAATGTGACCTTTCCCGGTGATATGACCCAATGTCAGCAATGCCATATTCCCGGCGCAACGGCGCAAAGTGGCAATAGTAATATCCCCAGTAAAACCGCGTGTCTTGACTGTCACAAAGCGCAAATCCCCGCAGATTGGAATGGTACTGTAGCGGGTTTATTCCACAACAGGGAAATTTTTGCCAACCCATGGGCACTGGGCTGTAGCGGCTGCCACCCTGATAGCACTAATCCTGAAGGTGTCGGGCTTTTCCACAATGCCGCCATGAAAACAGCCACTAAGCTGGTGAGCGATTACCAAGTTAAGTTACTGAGTTCGCAGCTAAGCGTTGAAGCTAAGACCCTTGCGGTGACATTGCAAGTGCAGCAAATGGAGCAACTGCCCGCCAGTCAACCTATGATAAAATCCTTCTGGTTGATTGCCACAGGTGAAACAAATAGCGCGAACATGCCAATCAATAACGGCCAGCGTAAAGTGTGGGATTTATTAGCAAACACGAGCGACGTCGCCTTAAAAATTACCGCGCCCAATCAGCTAACAGTCACTATATCTAACCTGTCGGCTGCCGATTTTGGCGATCTGAGTCAGTCAAAACTCTACAGTAAACTGGTGCTCTGTGCCGATAAAAATACCGGCTTTGCCGTTAACTGTAATATCGCAAATCAAGAGGTGAGTCTCAGTGCCATTAATTCGCTAAGCCTGCAAGGTCAAGCTGTTACGGCAAAAGCTAAGGTCGATGAACAGGCCTGTCGCCAATGTCATGATCAAGGATTAGAAGATAGAGTTCTGTCGGCGCATCAAATGAAAGGAATTTTTGACCCCAATAGCAGCTGTGGCACCTGTCATGCACCGCAAACAGCAACCGCACTGACCGATGGGCAATGTCAAAGTTGCCACAGTAATGATGCAATTATGTATCTCAATGCCAATGTGATGCATACTCCTGGGGCCAGCCAAATCAAGCCCTATCGCACCATCAACAATACTTTGAGCTACAGGGAAATGGTGCATTCACTGCATGCGGGAACCCGCACTGTAGTGGGTTTTGATAATCCACGTCCCGAACTCACTTACCCTAATGCAAAAAATAACTGTAGTGTTTGCCATAGCGCAGGACAGCTCAGTCTCGAGGGGCTAAGTGCACAACAATCCCTGTTAGTTGCGACACCCGATGCAGCCAACATAGGGCAAATTGCCGAGTACTCACCGACCTTAGCAACCTGCACGGCTTGTCACACGCTTATCGATAGTTTAGTCGTCCATGCACGCAGCTTTGGCGGAGTTTACCAAAGTGATGCCAGCGGTGGTCGAATTTACCAATCAGGACAGGAGTCATGCGCAACCTGTCATGCCGAAGGTCGCTCATCGGGGGTCGACAAGGTACACAAATAAGCCGTTAGATTTGATTTAATGCCAAAAAAAACCGCTCACCATAATGGTGAGCGGTTTTATTTCATTCGTCCTATTTATCAATCTTTTGTCCGCACAAGGCTCAAAAGAGCAACGGCGAGTGCTTTACTTGATTTGACTTAGTTTAATGTCGTTGAGATTAAGGCTTGAGCACACTTTGGCTCTCTACTACCTGCGTTTGGCTATAGTCCTTAGGTCTAGAGTTCGACAAGGTCACACCACTTAAGGCTTCGGCGGTTAAGGTGTTATTGCCGTTCAATAAATCATTCAAAGTTCCAGAGTCGCCATTCACTAACCCTAACTCCCTGAGCATGGCATCGATAACAGGCGCATTGGCGCGATAGTTTAACGCTGCACTGGTCACTTGCTCTGCGATGCCACCTTGATGGTGAGCACCTTCGCCACCCGCAGCAAATTGATGACCTGCACCATAACCTTGAAGAATCTTAATACCTTCGATGTTTTCTAACGGCTTAACGGCTTGGGCCACAATTTCAGGCAAGGCCTTCAAAATGGCGAGGGATTTTTGCAGGGCGATCTGCTCATCACTTAAAACGTTTTCTGCTTCATAAAGTGCTTGTTTACCTGCAGCTTCAACGGCATACACTTTTTCATCCGCTTCGGCCTGCAGTTTTTTCGCATCGGCACTGGCGCGCGCTTCAATCAGAATCGCACTCGATCTGTCTTCAGCTGCACGTTTCTCAGCTTCGGCCTGCACTGTTACGCCTACTGCATCACGCTCAGCTTCCTTACGGGCATCAATCACTTCAATCTCTTTGCGACGATTAGCTTCTGCCACTTGGCGCGCTGTGATTACCGCTTCTTCTTTTTCAACTTTCAGTTTTTCGGCTTCAGCTGCACGGGCACGGGCAGCTGATTCTTCTTCAGATTTGGCCGCAACCGCAATGCGTTTTTCCTGCTCAGAAACTTCGATATCCCTTTGCTGTTGAATGCGCGATTGCTCAATCGACTTATACTTTTCAATCTCACGGGTTTCGATATCTTTGGTCTTTTCGATTTCAGCGGTTTCGATGGCGCGCTCTTTAGCAATCTCGGCTTCGCGTTCTTCACGAGCCTTGTTTTCTTTCTGCTTAATAATCTCCGCTTTTTGATCGGCGCGTTTAAATTCTAACGACTGTTGCTGGATCAGGCGCGCTTCTTCTTCCGACTTTTCAATCTCTAAGGATTCCTTTTCAGCTTCGAGGTTACGCTGCTCGATCTTAATGCGGTTTTCCTGCTGAATATCGTTGGTTTCCTTGCGCTTCTCTTCGATAATCTTCGCCAGACGCGCGCGACCTTCGGCGTCAAATGCGTTGTTTTCATTAAAAAACTGCAAATCAGTTTGATCGAAACCCGTTAATGAAACCGATTCGAGTTCGAGACCGTTTTTCTCCAGATCGTTGGCGACGTTATTTTGCACCCGTTGCACAAAATCGGCACGCTGCTCATGCATCTCTGTCATGGTCATTTCGGCTGCCACGGCACGCAGCACGTCGACAAACTTAGACTCCATCAACTTTTTAAGCTCTTCAACACGGTTTGTACGCGTGCCTAAGGTTTGCGCTGCCATTGAAATACCATCGGAATGTGGGGCTACACGCAAGTAGAAATCGGCCTTCACATCGACACGCATTCTGTCCTTAGTGATTAGCGCATCTTTCTGGGTTTTCTCCACTTCGATACGCAGAGTGTTCATGTTTACCGAGATGGTTTCATGTAATACAGGCAACACAATAGCGCCGCCATCTTTAATGATTTTCTCACCACCAAAGCCGGTACGCACAAAGGCCATTTCTTTGGTTGCACGTTTATATAGCTTGGCGAAAATTAACCCGATCACAATCAGGCCGAGTAGCACCATACCCGCAACGAGCAAAATAAAACTACCGGATGAACCTACGTTTGTTAACACATCCATTTGATTTCCTTTCAATTGATTTATGGCTTGGGAAGATTAATTATCAAAACGCGTAGCAGACCAGACTCGGCCTTCTCGCTTAAGCAGCACGACTTGAGTGCCTGAGGTAAACTCGATATCCGAAGTTTCGGGCTCGACTAAAACGTAATGTTTTTGTTGATGTTTATCGCGAACGACAGCTTCAGAGGGCATGCCTTTAATTGCGCAACCTAAGGTGATAGTGCCGACATAGCCGCTAAGATCATCTAGCGAGATCGCACTCGATTCATTTTTAGGCAAATGATCAGCAAGCACTCGGCCAAAATAACGGCAAGAAAATGCACTGGCGACAATAGCAATGGGTAAAGTGAACAGTTGCGGCAGTAAAAAACCGGCAAGACTAACACTGATAAAATTGACGATATAACCCGCAATCGCAAAACTGGTCAGCGCAAGCACAAACCAAATAAGTAATGGGAGTCTATTTAGGCACAGCCAACCGGCAATGCCCGTGAGTCCACCCGCGCCCACATCAGCATCATATTCCACATCAGCAGGTACCCATTGGTCTAACGCACTTAACATGCTTAAACCTATGAATAATGCGAAGACTTCAAACACACCAAGGGCCAGTACGCAGGCAAAAGCTATGGTGTAAGGTAAATTAGGCTGTTCAACTAAAAACGCCCACATAGTCATCTCCTTGAACAATACAGCATTCCATTTATTTCACTGTAATTATCGACTTAACCACAACAGAATAGCAAGGCAAGCACAATTTCCAAACTAAAAATTGTCCCTAAAATAGATTTTGACTATCACTCTGCTGCGCCAAAATCGCGTGGCCATCTTCGCTACGAGTACCCTATCGAAAACCACTTTAACACTACAACTCTCTTTTTAACTTACCCCGCTAGCGCTGCAAATAGCCGTAATCGCCATATATGGCGTGGATGCCATTTCTTCAGGAGCAATAAATGGCCTTGCCTCAAGTGCGTTACTATAGCGTTAATATCAGCCCACTGAGTCCTGCATCTTCAGGTTGTTTGAGTATACTGTTGACGTCATTGTATTATCATCCTGTTATTGTTATTTATTCGCGCAGAATTTGATGCGCCAGAAGGGAAATTCCATGGACTCACCCAAGAGCAAAGTACCAACACCAAGTTACGATAAACTGACAGCACATTTTCAAAAAATTTCTCACTTTGAACATTTCAGCGCTCTAGGTGACTGGGATCAAGCAGCCATGATGCCTATGGGCGGTAATAGCGATCGCGGCGATGCAATGGCTGAACTGGCGCGACATATCCACACACTCAAAACCTCAACCGTCTTAGCCGAACACTTACACAGCGCGACGGACGAATCTCTCACAACGGAACAACAAGCTAACCTGCGGGAAATGCAGTACCAATATCAACAGGCAAATTTAGTGCCCGGCGATCTCGTGCAAGCCAAAACTAAAATGGCCTATCAATGTGAAAATGCGTGGCGTGAACAACGTAAAAATAATCACTGGCAAGGCTTTAAACCAAACCTTAAAGCAGTAATTGCACTTGCTAAGGAAGAAGCGCAGATCCGCGGCGAAGCCCAGAATATTTCCCCCTATGATGCCCTGCTCAATAAATTTGAACCGGGAATGACCTCGCCAAAGCTGGAGCAAACCTTTGGCGGACTGAAAGATTGGCTACCGACACTTATCCAAGAAGTGCTGGCTAAACAGGCAAACGAGCCTAAGTTAACGCTAAATGGTCCCTTCGATATTAGCGCGCAGCAAGCCCTTGGCCGAGACGTAATGGATTTTCTAGGGTTTGACTTTAACCACGGCAGGCTGGATATCAGCAGTCATCCATTTTGTGGCGGCGTGCCAAGCGATGTGCGGATAACGACCCGCTACAATGAGGCTGATTTTAGCAGTGCTATCATGGGCATAGTTCATGAAACAGGCCATGCCAGATACGAGCAAGGTTTACCTAAAGCGTGGCGTGGACAACCTGCAGGACTGGCGCGTTCTATGGGTATCCACGAGAGCCAGAGTCTATTCTGCGAAATGCAACTCGGGGCAAATCCGGCATTTTTACGACAATTGCAGCCTAAAATTGCGCAACATCTTCATTGTCATTTTAGCGCCCAAGAATTAGCACAGCATTACACCCGCGTAGCGCCCGGACTTATCCGTGTAGATGCAGATGAAGTCACCTATCCTTGCCACATTTTACTGCGCTTTGAGGCAGAAAAAGCCTTTATCGACGGCAGCTTAACCGTAGAGGATTTGCCTGATTTTTGGTCGACGCAGATGCAACAACTACTGGGGATTAATACCGATGGCAACTACCGAGACGGTTGCATGCAGGATATTCATTGGGCCGTTGGTGAACTAGGGTATTTCCCAAGTTACACCTTAGGCGCCATGTATGCCGCCCAATGTCGTTTTGCGATGGAAAAAGCCTTAGGGCCAATTGAAACCCTGATCGATGCAGGCAAGTTGAACTCTGTATTCCAATGGTTGAGTGAACACATTTGGTCTAAGGGATCTTTGCTCACAACCGATGAACTGATACGCCAAGCAACGGGCGAAACCCTAAATGGTCAATATCTTGAGCGTCACCTGCGCCAACGATATCTGGGTATTTAACCGCTGCTAATGCTTATACCCAAGCTACCTGAAGAGTCGAGTTTCAGAGCGCCTAGGGTGCATCAATTCAAGGCGCATCAATGACAGAATGTCGGCCACCTTTTGAATTGATGCAACACGGAAGTGGAGTGCCCTAGGCGCTCCGTCCCGGCGGGTTTTAACGCACTTTATGCTGTGTTGGTTATTTTTTACTTAGCCCGCTAGGTCTGCAAATAACCGCCTTGCCTAAAGTGCGTTAAATTCCCGCTGAATCCTGTATCTTCAGGTTGTTTGGGTATACAAGCGCTGAAAGCTCAGTTTATACGGGTTTTAAAGCGCTTTATATTGCCGCTGGAGCCTGCATTTTAACGCTGCTTGAGGTTATAATGCCGAGCTTATTTGAATCAGGACTCTTTCCACGGAGTTCCTTCAACAGAACTCTTGAAACAGGATAAATGTCGGCCATGTTACTGCGTGCAATCACCCCAGAGGATTGGGATGCCATTTTAGCGATCCAAGACGAGTGTTACTCACAACTGGATCCTGAGCCACTGCACGTCCTGCAAAGTAAATGGCAGGTATCACCTCAGTCCTGTTTTGTGTTCGAAGTAGATAAGTCGGTTGTCGGTTATTGCTTGGCCCACCCATGGACCGCCAATATGCCGCCAGCACTATATCAGCCCATCACCCATTTACCCAAGGCTGATACCTTATACCTACACGATATTGCGATTTCGGCTAAAGCCCAAGGTTTAGGCGCTGGCGCTAAGGCGCTGACCCGCCTAACACTATTGGCGGATCGCTATAATCTCAATTCCTTATCCCTCGTAGCCGTACAAGGTGCCGACAGCTATTGGCTTAAAATGGGTTTTAAACCTAAAGCAATCGATAAATGTCTTGGCAGCTATACTGACGATGCTATGTATATGATTTATAAATTTAATCATAGAGATGAAAAATGAATCCAACCCTAACCACTATCGGTTTACTTTGCTTAAGTAATATTTTTATGACCTTTGCTTGGTACGGGCATTTGAAAACGCTAGGCTCAAAACCTTGGATTATTGCGGCCTTAGTGAGCTGGGGTATCGCCCTATTTGAATACTTGCTGCAAGTGCCAGCTAACCGTATCGGCTACACAGTAATGAATGTCGGCCAGTTAAAAATATTACAAGAAGTCATCACCTTAAGTTTGTTTGTCCCCTTTGCCTATTTCTATATGAAAGAACCATTGAAGCTCGATTATCTGTGGGCAGGACTGTGCATCTTAGGTGCTGTGTATTTTATTTTTAGAAGTGAATTTAATTAATTTCAGACTTATTTCAGGAGAACTCCCATGGCCCGTCAAGTCACTTATACCTTCAAAGGTAAGACGAAAACTATCGCCTTTAGCTACGACAAACACCATGATTTATATGAAGCTGTGGCCGAAGCCGAAGGCATAGATCTGACCAAATTTTTGGCTATGGAACAACAAGTCGCCATGACATCTCGTAAAGGTGCTAAGGCTGAAAAAGAATTCAGGAAAGTAGAGTTTGCCCGCTTTGGTTTTAGCAATATCCACTTTGTCAGAGATGAAGAACCTGAAGCCTAGGCTAATGTATTAATTGTTTTTTGTATTAGCTGTAAGCACTTCAATAACAGGACACTGTAATGCTCAATACCGAACATGCTAACTTCCCCCGCGCAGGATTCTTCCGCCGCCTAGGCGCTGCAATTTACGATTCGATGTTAGCCGTGGCCGTCTATATGGTTGCGGGCGCAATGGGCTTTGGGATTTTCTACGGCCTCACCGCTTCAGGACTGGCTGGCATGAATGGCTTTGAACATGTCTCAGATGCACTCAATGGCACGCCAGTTTATCAGGGAATTTATCAACTCTGGCTTGCCTTGTGTGTCGGCACTTTCTACGCATTATTCTGGAGTAAGGGCGGTCAAACCTTAGGGATGCGCGCTTGGCGGCTTAAAATTCAGCATCCTAATGGCCAAAACTTAAGCCTGATCACTGCCTACGCTCGCATCATTTGGTCACTGCTCGGCATTGGCAATTTATGGATTTTAATCAATGATGATAAGCGCGCACTGCAGGATATGATGACTCGCTCAGAGGTGGTCGTACTGTCTAAAGAAGCCAACCAAATGCGTAACTGGCATGGGGCATAAGTTTATTCTTAAGTAAATCCGAAATACAAAAAACGACGCAACAGCGTCGTTTTTTATGGGCTATTTTTAATTGACGGAATCCGGAGTAAGGAGTAATAAGCTGCGTATCATCGCCGGATAAAGTAGAAGGCAACGCCAGTAAACAACAAGCTTGGCGCAACAGCCCCCACATAAGCAGGTAGCTCATACACTATACTCATGGGGCCAAAAATCTCATTACTGATATAAAAGCTAAAACCTGCTACGACCCCAAGTAATACGCGCGCACCCATAGTCACAGTCCGCAGCGGACCAAATACAAACGACAGTGCCACTAACATCATCACTGCGACCGTCACGGGTTGCATCACCTTGCGCCATAAAGCAAGCTCATAACGGCTGGGATCTTGACTGTTAGTTTTAAGGTAATCAAGATAACCGACCAGACCACGTATAGATAACGCCTCGGGTTTAATCGAAACCACACTGAGCTTATCTGGCGTTAAACTCGACTGCCATTGGTCTTCTTCAAGATACTCAAGCACGACTTTTTCATAGCTTAAATCAGTACGTTTAACGTCAAATAAACGCCAGCGATCTTGGGAAAATACCGCTCGGTCTGCGTGAACTACGTTGGTGAGCTTAAGTTCGCTATTGAATTTATAAAGCGTGATATTGCTGAGTTTATTGATGTTTTCAACTTCACCAATATTAACGAACAAATCACCATCCTTTGCCCAAATTCCACGATGGGACTTAATTAAACTCCCACCAGAGAGTTTAACAGCTTGCAACTCATTGGCTTTTTGCTCAGCAATCGGTGCGCCCCATTCCCCTAAAACCATCACCAATAACATCAAAGGCACAGCAGTTTTCATCGCCGACATAGTGATCTGTAAACGTGACATGCCAGAAGCTTGCATCACCACAAGTTCGGAATTCGATGCCAACATTCCCATACCAATCAAAGCGCCTAGCAAGACGGCCATAGGGAAAAACATTTCAATATCCCGTGGCACTAAAAATAAAACATAGATGCCAGCATCCATCATGCTGTAGGTGCCACGGCCAACTAAACGCAGCTGATCAACCCATTTGATGATGCCCGACAAACCAGTCAACACCAGCAAACAAAGCGCTGAAGTGCTTAACAATATTCTGGCGATATAAAGGTCTAATATCTTCATGCTGCCACCTTCTTATTGGCAAACAAGGACGATATACGACTGAAAATAGGCCTATCTTTGCCGAGCAAGAATAACCCCATCAAGAGCGCAGAAACATGGATCCACCACATACCTAAATACAATGGAATAATCCCATCTTGCAATGCCTTACGTCCCGCGACCATTAGCCCAAAATAGCCAAGATATAAAAGTACTGCTGGGAACATCTTAGCAAACTTACCTTGGCGCACATTCACCCGCGCCAACGGCACAGCAATCAGGGTCATAATAGGAATCGCGAGCGGGATAGCAAGACGCCAGTGGAATTCAGCAGCGGCTTCAGCACCTTCAATTTTCACGAGTTCATCAACGGGCAGTGCAGATAATTTACGGCGACGCTCATCAACTTGCTGCTCTTTAATTTGCATTTTATAACCGCCAAATTCGATCATTTGGTAGTCCTTTGCCTTCGGGCTGCCTTGATAACGCACGCCGTCATTCAAGTTCAATTGTTGAGCACCTGAACTATCTTCCTGTACTCGTCCACCTTTAGCCACCACGACATTGGTCACGCCAGTTTCATCATCAGGATCTGGCAACTGGGCTACAAACACTTTATCTAACTCGTTATCTTTACCAATACGCTCAACAAATAATACCGCGCGACCATTGGGACTCGCCTGAAAACGCCCTTGGATTAAGGCAGCAAGACCCGCTTCGGACTGGGCTTTTTCGAGCACTTGGTTTTGCTGTTCTTCTGCCCAAGGGGCTACATAAAGGGATAAATAGCCAGTAAACAGCATATTGATCACGGCGAGGATCAGCGTCACGCGGGTGACATACCACTCACTGACTCCAACACCGTGGAGAATGACCATTTCATTTTCGGAATACATACGGCCGTGGGCCAGTAAAATACCCAAGAACAAACTTAACGGCAGCACTAAGATCACCAGATAAGGCAAGTTAAGCCCAATCAGAGTCATGATTAAAGAGGCGGGAAAATCGCCGTCGGAGGCATCGGCCAGTATACGCACGAAATGCTGGCTAATAAAAATAGTTAACAGCACTAAAAGTACCGCAATTTGTGCCTTTAAAACTTCTCGAATAAGGTATTTAAATACAATCACAGGCAGGATCCGGTCTCTAAACTTATCTTTTTGCTGGTAACAGACTAACTTTCATGTAAACTGTTTACTTTTGATAGTTTTCTGACCAGCTTCAGGGGTTCTAGGTAAACTTAACGTCACGAAATGCGTGACTCAAGCACCGAGAATAAATCACCTTTGGAGTAATAACTTAGGCCCTTTTCGGGACAAGCAGACATTATCCAATAAATATAAAAATTTGTCTTTAAGAATCTAGGAGTGCTCATGGAGTTTAGCGTAAAGAGCGGTAGCCCCGAAAAACAACGCTCAGCCTGTATCGTGGTCGGTGTTTATGAACCCCGTCGTCTGTCGGGTATCGCGGAGCAATTAGATAAAATTAGCGAAGGTTATATCAGTAACCTACTGCGTCGTGGCGATCTGGAAGGTAAACCTGGCCAGATGTTATTGCTGCACCATGTTCCTAACGTATTGAGTGAACGTGTATTATTAGTGGGTTGTGGCAAAGAACGAGAACTAGACGAACGCCAATACAAGCAAATCATCACTAAAACAATCAACACCCTTAACGAAACGGGTTCAATGGAAGCCGTTTGCTTCTTAACTGAACTGCACGTGAAAGGACGCGATACGTATTGGAAAGTACGTCAAGCGGTTGAAACCACTAATAGCAGTCTTTATAGCTTTGATGCCCTGAAGACTCGCAAAGGTGAAACTCGCCGTCCACTGCGTAAATTAGTGTTCAATGTCCCGACTCGCCGTGAATTAACCTTAGGTGAGCGCGCCATCGAGCATGGTATGGCAGTATCTGCTGGCATGCACTTATGTCGCGATGTGGCCAACATGCCACCGAACATCTGTAATCCAGCCTATTTAGCTTCACAAGCTCGCCAAATGGCTGAAATACACGACACTCTGCATGTCACCACTATCGGTGAAGAGCAAATGGCCAAACTGGGCATGAACTCATACCTTGCAGTCGGTCGCGCCAGTGCCAACGAATCCATCATGACTGTGATGGAGTACAAAGGCGCTGTCGATAGCACAGAAAAACCAATCGTATTAGTCGGTAAAGGGTTAACCTTCGACTCGGGTGGTATTTCATTGAAGCCTGGCGAAGCCATGGACGAAATGAAGTACGACATGGGTGGCGCAGCGGGTGTTATCGGCACTATGAAAGCCATCTGTGACATGAAGTTACCTATCAACGTTGTGGGTATTCTGGCTGGCTGTGAAAACATGCCATCGGGTAATGCTTACCGTCCAGGTGACATTCTGACCACTATGTCAGGCCAAACCGTTGAAGTGTTAAATACCGATGCGGAAGGCCGTCTAGTCCTATGTGACGTATTAACCTATGTTGAGCGTTTCGATCCTGAATTAGTTATCGATACTGCAACCCTGACTGGCGCGTGTGTGATTGCCCTTGGTAAACACGCATCGGGTCTGTTCTCATCGCATAACCCTCTGGCACACGAACTATTAAGTGCCGGTGAGCAAAGTGGTGACCGCGCATGGCGCATGCCATTGTGGGATGAGTATCAAGATATGCTCGACAGCCCATTTGCTGACATGACCAACTTAGGTGGCCGTCCAGCAGGTGCTATCACAGCAGCATGTTTCCTTTCGCGCTTTGCTAAAAAGTACAACTGGGCTCACTTAGACGTTGCGGGCACAGCTTGGAATAGCGGTGCTAACAAAGGTTCTACGGGCCGTCCAGTGCCACTATTGACTCAGTTCCTGATCAATCGTGCTGGTGTTGAACTCGGCGAATAACCAACTATCCGGCCTTAGTGTGTTAAAGGCTCGATAAATGAAAGGCGAAGATTTTCATCTTCGCCTTTTTTATTTTCTTAATTTAATCAGAAAATCGATTTCCTGAATAAGAACTTGAATAAAAAACTGAACAACTAATGGTTTTAGAATCATTTTTCAAAGAGTTATAGCTCTACCCTCTTCATCTCCAACGGTTTGAAAGCATCCCATTAAGTCCAGCCAGACAGTGATAGATAAAACCTCACCGTAAGGTTTGCCCTAAGCATTAACCCATACTGACTTTTAGTGTAAACTGCTGCTCTCGTTCGCCATTAAAACAAGTGAAGCAAGGCATTGAAATCATGACTCAAGTGCTGTTTTATCTTATGCCGCCAGTGGCATCGCCTGCCAAAGCCAAGGCTGATTCACCTGTTGAAACCACGAATGCGAACCCTGCACTTTGCGAGATGCATCTTCTGGCATGCCAACTGGCGCAACAGGCTTTTGTGAAGCAACAATGGGTCTATATCCATTGCCAAGATAAACAGCAAGCCCATGCAATTGATGAACTTTTATGGCAGTTTGAGCCAAGTGCCTTTGTACCTCATAACCTCAAAGGTGAAGGCCCGATGACGGGATCGCCGGTAGAAATTGGTTTTGATCGCCTCGGCGCCAACAAAAGTCGCCAAGTTCTGATTAATCTTGCAGACCAAGCGCCCCCATTTGCGGTAAACTTTGGCCACATTATCGATTTTGTTGCCAATGACGATCAGCATAAAGCGGTCGCTCGCGAACGTTATCGACAGTATCGCGGCTTAGGGGTCAATTTACAGACCCAAGACTTAGCAACACATCCACTTAATTAGTTTGAGACAGACACGTTCCCATGGAAAAAACATACGATCCGCAGTCCATCGAGCAAACGCTTTACCAAAACTGGGAAGAGCAAGGTTACTTCAAGCCACATGGCGATGAATCCAAAGGCAATTATTGCATCATGATCCCGCCCCCTAACGTGACGGGCAGCTTGCACATGGGCCACGCCTTCCAAGACACCATCATGGATACCTTGACCCGTTACCAACGGATGAAAGGCAAAAATACCCTATGGCAAGTCGGTACCGACCACGCGGGTATCGCCACCCAAATGTTGGTTGAGCGCAAGCTTGAAGCCGAAGAAGGCAAAAATCGCCATGACCTAGGTCGCGATGCCTTTATGGATAAAGTGTGGGAATGGAAAGCGCAATCGGGCGGCACTATCACTAAGCAGCTACGTCGTATGGGCGCTTCTGTTGATTGGGACCGCGAGCGTTTCACTATGGACGAAGGCTTGTCCAAGGCCGTGCAAGAAGTGTTTGTACGTCTGTACGAAGACGAGTTGATTTATCGCGGTAAACGTTTGGTCAACTGGGATCCAAAGCTGCACACGGCTATCTCTGATTTAGAAGTGGAAAGCAAAGAAAAACAGGGCCACATGTGGCATCTGCGTTATCCACTGGCCGACGGTGAACTGACAGCCGATGGTAAAGACTATTTAGAAGTCGCTACCACGCGCCCAGAAACCATGCTCGGCGACAGTGCGGTTGCAGTGCATCCCGATGATGAACGCTATCAAGCCTTGATTGGCAAATATATTCTACTGCCAATAGTGAATCGCCGCATTCCTATCGTCGCCGACGATTACGTCGATATGGCCTTTGGTACAGGTTGCGTGAAGATCACCCCTGCCCATGACTTTAACGACTATGAAGTCGGTAAACGTCATAGCCTACCCATGTTCAACGTGCTGACCTTAGATGCCGCCATTCGCGTAAGCGCCGAAGTGGTTAACTCTGACGGCACCTTTAACAAAACCCTCGATGGCAGCTTGCCTGAGCGCTTTGCCGGACTTGATCGTTTTAAAGCGCGCGATGCTATCGTCGCTGAATTTGAAACCTTAGGCCTGCTCGAAAAAATCGCGCCACACGCCTTGAAAGTCCCTTATGGCGATCGCTCAGGTGTGGTTATCGAACCGATGCTAACCGACCAATGGTATGTGGCTGTTGCGCCCATGGCGAAAACCGCTATCGAAGCCGTTGAAAATGGCAGCATCAAATTTGTGCCGCAGCAATACGAGAACATGTACTTCTCGTGGATGCGCGACATTCAAGACTGGTGTATTTCGCGTCAATTGTGGTGGGGTCACCGTATCCCTGCATGGTACGACGAAAATGGCAAAGTCTATGTCGGCCGCAACGAAGCCGAAGTGCGTGCTAAGCACAATATCAGCGACTCAATGACATTACGCCAAGACGAAGACGTACTGGACACTTGGTTCAGCTCAGCCCTGTGGACGTTCTCAACCTTAGGTTGGCCTGACAATTTAGAAGATTTAAAAACCTTCCATCCAACCGACGTGTTGGTGACAGGTTTTGACATCATCTTCTTCTGGGTTGCCCGTATGATCATGATGACCATGCACTTCATCAAAGATGAAGACGGTAAACCACAGGTCCCGTTCAAAACCGTATATGTGACTGGCCTTATCCGCGATGAAGCGGGTAACAAGATGTCAAAATCTAAGGGGAACGTACTCGATCCATTAGATATGATCGACGGTATTGATTTAGAAACGCTAGTTGAAAAACGTACCGGTAATATGATGCAGCCACAGCTGGCCGCTAAAATTGAAAAGAGCACTCGCAAAGAGTTCGAAAATGGCATAGAAGCCCACGGTACTGATGCACTGCGCTTTACGCTTGCGGCGATGGCCTCAACGGGTCGTGACATCAACTGGGACATGAAGCGCTTAGACGGTTACCGTAGCTTCTGTAACAAGTTATGGAACGCCTCACGCTACGTGCTGATGAACACAGAAGATCAAGATTGCGGCCCAGGCTCACCACAGTACAAAGGCGGCGAGCTAGAACTGTCGTTGGCCGATCGCTGGATTATTGGTTTATTCAATCAAACCGTTAAGACCTTTGACGATCACATGGCGGCCTATCGTTTCGACTTAGCGGCCAATACCCTGTATGAGTTCACTTGGAACCAGTTCTGTGACTGGTACTTAGAGTTAACCAAACCGGTATTGCAAAACGGCAGCGAAGCGCAAATGCGCGGCACCCGCCACACCTTAGTGACAGTGCTCGAAGCGATGCAGCGTCTGATGCACCCTATGATGCCGTATATCACTGAAACCATTTGGCAGCGTGTTAAACCGTTAGTAGGTGTCACAGGTGATACCATTATGCTTGCGCCGTTCCCAACATTTGATGCCGCTAAAGTCGATAGTGCAGCAATGGCCGATTTAGAATGGGTTAAGCAAGTGATTGTCGCCGTGCGTAACATTCGCGCCGAACTGAACATTGCCCCTTCTAAGCCATTAAATGCCCTACTCCGTGGTGTTAGCGCGCAGGATAAAGCCCGTGTAGAAGCAAACCAAACCTTCTTCACGACGCTTGCTCGCTTAGAAAGCATGACGATTCTAGGTGAAGGTGAAACTGCCCCTATGTCAACCACAGGTTTGATTGGCGAGATGGAGCTGCTGATCCCTATGGCAGGCTTAATTGATGTCGCCGCCGAAATGGCCCGTATCGACAAACAGCTTGAAAAACTCGGCCAAGAGATCGCGCGCATCGAAGGTAAATTGTCGAACCAAGGTTTTGTGGCAAAAGCTCCAGCCGAGGTTATCGACAAAGAGCGCGCTAAGATGACCGATCTCAAGCGTGACATGGACAAGCTCAACGAACAAAAATCAGAGTTCGCTAAGTTAGAAGCTTAAGCTTCTCATTTACTCTGATTCACTTGTTATGATTAGTTCTAACTGAATGAAGGGCAGCCACTTGGCTGCCCTTCTTGTATCTATATCGCTGCAATCTATGAGCAATTATGAGCCTTAATCTACGTTCTTGAGCCAAATGCCGCCTTTAACCCGAGTCAACTCTAAACACTGTCATTTAACCTACGGCACTGTATTGAAACCACCACACCATTCATCCTCATCATTCCCCGTGGTCTATCGCTCATGAGCTCACACGTAGCCCATCACTGCCGACATGCGTAAACACCACATATGTAGACTAAAGAACAGCTAATACCTCCAGAGACAGCACTGAGAGAGCTGACATAGATATCCAATGTCGTCATAGACTCTCAACACAAGCAAAAGCAGATTCTTCAGTGAGTTGAACCTAAGAAAGAGAAGTGTTTAAAACGAAATGGCTAAAGATAGCGACACCGAAGATAGCTAAGGTAAAGCAAAAGATGATGATGCAAAGTTAAGGTTAAACCTAAGCGGGTAAAAATATAATGAGTTAAACCATTACAGATTAAAAAATAAAAAAGCCCTGCAATTGCTTGCAGGGCTTATCTATATGGTGCGCGTGGAAGGAGTCGAACCTCCGACCGCCTGGTTCGTAGCCAGGTACTCTATCCAGCTGAGCTACACGCGCAAATTCGTTTTTGTACTTCTAAGATCCAATAAAGATTGAGTCTAGGATAAGCACTTTTATCTGGCAAATTTATTCTATTCCCCTCGACTAAGAGAATAGAATGGCGGAGAAGGAGGGATTCGAACCCTCGATGGGAGTTAAAGCCCATACTCCCTTAGCAGGGGAGCGCCTTCGGCCACTCGGCCACCTCTCCGCGTTTAACGCTTTAAATCAACAAGACGTATCTCGTTAACTATATTGGTGCGCGTGGAAGGAGTCGAACCTCCGACCGCCTGGTTCGTAGCCAGGTACTCTATCCAGCTGAGCTACACGCGCATGTTAAACGGTAAAACACTAATACGACCTAAATCATATTAATTTAAATTGGTGCGCGTGGAAGGAGTCGAACCTCCGACCGCCTGGTTCGTAGCCAGGTACTCTATCCAGCTGAGCTACACGCGCATGTTAAACGGTAAAACATTAATACGATTTAAATTATATTAATTTAAATTGGTGCGCGTGGAAGGAGTCGAACCTCCGACCGCCTGGTTCGTAGCCAGGTACTCTATCCAGCTGAGCTACACGCGCGACTTGTATCTAAATTTACTTTTACATCAAACACTAATAAAAAATGGTGCGCGTGGAAGGAGTCGAACCTCCGACCGCCTGGTTCGTAGCCAGGTACTCTATCCAGCTGAGCTACACGCGCACTGTTTTCTATCAGTAAGAAATGGCGGAGAAGGAGGGATTCGAACCCTCGATGGGAGTTAAAGCCCATACTCCCTTAGCAGGGGAGCGCCTTCGGCCACTCGGCCACCTCTCCGTTTTCTTGGCGCACATATTACTGTTTGACGAAAATAAGTCAAACCCTTTTTCCGAAACAGATTCCATTTGAACTGTTTTTAATCACATTGCTGTTATATCAAGCCAATGTATTGATTTACGCCAATCTTTCGGTCTAAAAAATAAAAAAGCCAGTTAAAAAACTGACTCTTCTGTTGCCGTAGTACGCTTGCCAAAACAAGGTACTAAAAGTTACCACCTTCCGATGGTGTACCTGATTTTTCAGATTGAATGCGTTGGTAGATTTCTTCGCGATGAACAGAAACCTCTTTTGGTGCATTCACACCAATACGCACTTGATTGCCTTTTACCCCTAGCACTGTAACTGTGACTTCATCACCAATCATCAGTGTTTCGCCAACACGACGAGTCAAAATCAGCATTCGATAGCTCCTTTATTTCTTAATTCAGCTTACACACGGCACTCATCCGGTAGATGGGCTTATTATAAGGTCAGCTTAGTACAAATTAATAGTATTCAATACTCAAACGGTTATTTAATTACACCTTATTTAGCTCGAAAGCGTGATGTAACGCCCGAACCGCCTTGTGTAAGTCCCTTTCATCGATAACGGTTGATAATTTACTCTCTGACGTCGTGAGTAACTTAGCATGAATAGTTTCATTACCCAAGACTTCTAACATCTTAGTCAATAATCCCATTTTTGCCTGTAAACCTTTGCCAACTAAAGATACTTTTGCACGTTGACGTTCGATAATCAATGGCCCGAGTGCGAGGCTTTCACTTAAGCCTTCGAGCTCATTAAGTAGAGTATCGACCTTAGCTTCAGCGAGCATAAAACTGACGCGACCCGAAGGATCATCCTCATGGATCCTCAATGGAGAAATAAATTCCACATCGATTTCCAATCGCGTTAAGCAGCCTAACAGCGCTTGATAACGTTCACTGGTGGTAAACAGCCCTTCAATCGTTAGCGTTGCCAGCGCCTTATTAATCGCGATACCTTGCACTAACGAGGCAATAGTTAATTCCGACTCGTCGCCAAATTGGATTAACGTCCCCTGCCCAGCTTCAAAGCTCGACAATACTCGCAGCGGTACGCGAAAACGCTCGGCGTATTCAACAGAATCGGGATGCAATACTTTAGCGCCGAGCTTTGCCATTTCGAGCATCACATCAAACCCAATCACATCGAGGCGACGTGCACTGCTATCAATATTCGGATCTGTGGTAAATACCCCAGCCACATCGGTAAAAATCTGGCATTCATCGGCTTCTAACGCTGCCGCTAAGGCTACTGCAGTGGTATCTGAACCACCGCGTCCTAAGGTGGTCACTTCGCCTTGAGGATCGATGCCCTGAAACCCTGCAACGATCGGCACAACACCATCGGCAAGCAAAGACTGCAAATATTCAGTATCAACTCGCTCAATGCTGGCGCGGCCAAATTGACTATTTGTATGAATTTGCACTTGATCGCCCGTAAGGGATTTTGCTTTTATGCCGCGACGTTGTAGCGCCATCGACATCAAAGCAATACTCACTTGCTCACCCGTCGATACTAGCATGTCTAACTCGCGCGCCGAGGCGCGCGGATTAATTTGTGCTGCAAGTGCAAACAGGCGATTCGTCTCACCCGCCATCGCGGATAAAACTAAGACTTGCTGCTCACCATTGTGAGCTGACTTTGTAATCTGCTCAGCGACCGCTTCGATACGTTCAATAGAACCCACCGAAGTACCGCCGAACTTTTTCACAAAAAGCTTGCTACCACTAAGCTTTCGTTTTTGGGGCACAGCAACCTCTTAAGCTAGACGCTCAGTAATCCAAGGTAATACTTGAGCCAATGCCGCATCCAGATTTTCTGGCTGGCTACCGCCCGCTTGAGCCATATCAGGACGACCACCGCCTTTACCGCCCACTTGTGCAGCGACCATAGCGACGAGCTCACCCGCTTTGACTTTACCGATCAGATCGTTACTCACACCCGCGATCAGGTTAACTTTCCCTTCCTGCGCAGTACCAAGCACGATAATGGCCGATTTCAATTTCTGTTTTAATTCATCTTGCAAGCCGCGTAATGAACTTGCCTCAACGCCGTCTAATTTTTTGATCAGTACGTTAACGCCATTAACTATAACGGCATCGCCCACTAAGTCTGCACTCGCTGCGGCCGC
The DNA here is from genome assembly GCF_025654245.1 of Shewanella sp. SM29. Lineage (NCBI taxonomy): Bacteria > Pseudomonadati > Pseudomonadota > Gammaproteobacteria > Alteromonadales > Shewanellaceae > Shewanella > Shewanella sp. SM29. Next base: position 258,677 of record NZ_JAKKRN010000001.1, on the reverse strand, counting down.
TAGCTTATCTTTCAGCTGCGCCATTTCTTTTTCGAGTTGCTTCATCTTATCGAGCTGCACTTTTAACTTAGCCACCACTGAGTTGGCATCGCCTTTCAATAAGGCTGCAGCTTCTTCCAGTTCAGCTTGTTGCTGCGCCACAAAAGCCATAGCGGCAGCACCAGTCACGGCTTCGATACGACGTACACCTGCAGCAATACCCGCTTCTGAGGTGATCTTAAATAAGCCGATGTCGCCAGTGCGGCCCACATGGGTGCCGCCACACAATTCGATAGAGAAATCGCCCATAGTCACAACACGCACTTGTGAATCATATTTCTCACCAAAAAGTGCCATAGCGCCTTTCTCTTTAGCTTCATCTATGCCCATTTCAGCGGTTTTAAGTTCATGGTTACGACGAATTTGAGTGTTAACTAATTCTTCAACTTCTTTTAATTCAGCAGCTTTTACGCCTTCGAAATGGGAGAAGTCAAAACGTAAACGCTCAGGATCAACCAAAGAACCTTTTTGCGAGACATGAGTACCGAGCACTTGACGCAGTGCGGCATGCAGTAAATGCGTAACAGAATGGTTTAACTGAGTACGGTGACGCAGTTTTTTGTCCACTTTCGCTTCAATAACTTGGCCAACGCTCAAGCTACCTGTAGCCAAAACACCTTGATGGCCCGTTGCTTGACCATACTTTTGCGTATCGTTTACCGTAAACTCAATACCGTTTGCAACCAATTGGCCTTTATCGCCTACTTGACCGCCAGATTCCGCGTAGAAAGGTGTTACATCGAGCACGACAACGGCTTCATCACCCGCTTTGATCGCCGTCACTGACTCACCATTTTGATAAATCGCGGTGACCTTAGCTTGACCCGCTAATTCGGTGTAACCACTAAATGCAGTTTCAGTATCAATTTTCAGCGCAGCGTTATAATCTGCACCAAAGTTACCGGCAGCTTGTGCGCGGCTACGTTGCTCAGCCATGGCGACTTCGAAACCGGCTTCATCGACAATGATGTTGCGCTCACGGCAGACATCAGCGGTCAAATCCATTGGGAAGCCATAGGTGTCATACAGCTTAAATACGGTTTCGCCGTCTAAGGTGTCACCTTTCAACTCGTTTAAGGCCGTATCTAAAATACCTAAACCACGTTCAAGCGTACGGGCAAATTGCTCTTCTTCCGCTTTCAGTGCCTTTTCAACAATCGCTTGAGTCTCAGCTAACCCTTTTGCTGCATCGCCCATCACCGCAATCAAAGACGGAACCAGCTTGTAGAAGAAAGCTTCGGTCGCACCTAACTTGTTACCATGGCGAACTGCACGGCGAATAATACGGCGCAGCACATAACCACGGCCTTCGTTCGACGGCATAACGCCATCGGCAATTAAAAATGCACATGAACGGATATGATCGGCAATGACTCGCAGCGACTTTTCAGATAAATCACTAACACCAATGACCTCTGCGGCTTTAGCAATCAAAGTACGGAAAATATCGATTTCGTAGTTAGAATGTACGCCCTGCATAATCGCAGCAATACGCTCAATCCCCATACCTGTATCAACCGAGGGCTTAGGCAAAGGTAACATTTCACCCGATGCTTGACGGTTGTACTGCATGAAAACGATGTTCCAGATTTCGATGAAACGATCACCATCCTCTTCAGGACTGCCAGGACGTCCGCCCCAAATATGATCACCATGGTCATAAAAAATCTCAGTACATGGACCACAAGGACCGGTATCACCCATTTGCCAGAAGTTATCTGACGCAAAGGCAGCACCTTTATTGTCACCGATACGTATGATGTTCTCGGCAGCGACACCAATTTTTTTATTCCAGATTTCAAAGGCTTCATCATCTGTCTGATAAATAGTGACGCACAGACGTTCCTTAGGCAGCTTTAACGTTTCAGTTAAAAAAGTCCAACCCAAACGAATCGCTTCTTCTTTGAAATAATCACCAAAACTGAAGTTACCTAGCATTTCGAAAAAGGTGTGATGACGTGCTGTGTAGCCAACGTTATCCAAATCGTTATGTTTACCACCGGCGCGTACACAACGTTGAGCAGTGGTCGCACGCGTATAATTGCGTTTGTCCATGCCAAGAAACACGTCCTTGAACTGGTTCATGCCTGCATTGGTAAATAAAAGTGTGGGATCGTTGCCTGGCACTAATGAACTACTGTCCACAACTTGATGACCATTGCTGCGGAAAAATTCGAGGAAAGCGCTTCTGAGCTCTGCTGTAGTTTGATACATGAAATCATCCTGAATTGGGTAAGCATTACCAGCTACGCCTTAGGCTAGCCGTATTTCTATTTGCCCAGCATTATAAGCAGACTAAGGAAGGACGACCAGTCTTGATTGGTGATATACACATCAGGAATTTAATATTTTAACGTGAATCGCCCACACCAGAGTCACTAGAAGCAAAACGACAGGATAAAGCACAAATAAAGACGGCGTAAGTTTATCGCGGCACGGACAATATTTAAGCAAGTGAGTCTAATGTGAAGTATGAAATTGACAATACCCATTGATGATATTTAGATGAGCTTTTACAGTATTAGCTTCAAATTTAATAATCTTCATCGAGATCATTGGGATCTGAATCTAGTGCGTAAGTGATTTGATCGTAGCTAAAGCCTTGGCCCATTAAAAAACGCACTCGTTTGGCCTTTTCCTTTGCGATGAGATCCCGAGCTTTAGAGCCCTTCACTTCTGTTACGCGAGGTACACCGTATTTCTTGGTGGCTTTATCTTTTGCTAGCTCAAACCAGTCACAATCACAATTAACCAAAGCAGCTTCAATACAGTCTTTAGATAAGCCTTTCTGTGCGATTGCTTGGCGGATGCGTATTGCACCGTGGCCTCGACTGATGTGGCTACGCACCAACAGTTCGGCATAACGAGCATCATTAATAAAACCGGAGGATTCGCAAGCATCGAGTACAGGTTCGATATCGTTAAGTTCGAAACCTTTTTCGAGCAATTTATCGCGGATTTGTAAACGGGAATAATCGCGGCGCGCTAACAGCGCGACCGCAATTTGATGGGCTGACTGACTCAGAATACTTCGCCTGTCTCTAAATCAATATTGTCCTCAGTACTATCATCAGCTTTAGAAGCCAAGGCACTCGGATTACTCAAAAGCAACTCACGTAGCGTCTTGTCAATTTCAGCAGCAATAGCTGGGTTTTCAGTCAGATATTTGCCAGCATTAGCACGACCTTGGCCGATTTTATCGCCTTTATAGCTGTACCAAGCGCCCGCTTTTTCAATCAACTTATGGGCTACGCCTAAGTCTACTAACTCACCAGTACGGTTAATACCTTGGCCATAAAGGATTTGGAACTCAGCTTGCTTAAACGGCGCTGCAACCTTGTTTTTCACCACTTTAACGCGAGTTTCGTTACCGACCACTTCATCGCCGTCTTTAATGGCACCAGTGCGGCGAATGTCTAGGCGAACAGAAGCATAAAACTTCAGCGCATTACCACCGGTTGTAGTTTCTGGGTTACCGAACATCACACCAATCTTCATCCGAATTTGGTTGATGAAGATAAGTAAGGTGTTAGATTGCTTTAAGTTACCCGCAAGTTTACGCATAGCTTGGCTCATCATACGCGCCGCTAGGCCCATGTGAGAATCACCAATTTCGCCTTCGATTTCAGCTTTAGGCGTTAATGCCGCCACTGAGTCGACTACGATAACGTCAACAGCACCTGAGCGAGTTAAAGCATCACAAATCTCAAGCGCTTGCTCGCCGGTATCCGGTTGCGAACACAGCAGGTTATCAATATCTACGCCCAATTTTTTAGCATAAATAGGGTCTAACGCATGCTCTGCATCGATAAAGGCACAGGTTTTGCCTTCACGTTGCGCTGCCGCAATCACTTCTAAAGTCAGTGTTGTTTTACCTGATGATTCAGGACCATAGATCTCAACGATACGACCCATTGGCAAACCGCCAGCACCTAAAGCAACGTCCAGAGACAGAGAACCGGTAGAAATGGTCTCAACATCCATAGAGCGATCTTCGCCCAGCTTCATGATGGAGCCTTTACCAAATTGTTTCTCAATTTGGATCAATACCGCAGCAAGTGCTTTCTCTTTATTTGGATCGACCTTCATTCCTGTTCCCTCATCAAGACAAGCATTAAGCTGTCAAAAGTGATATTCAATTTACAAACGGGTAATTCAAAAAGCCGCGCTTTTTGTCTTAATTCTGCTGACTAGTATACTGTACAATCATACAGTATCAAGACCTGTGACTGAATTATTTTTAGCTGATAGGATTTTTAATATGGCCAAGGTTTTAGCGAATATCAAATCAGATAATAGCTCCCTTTGATCAATATCCATCGTTAAGGGCTCAATTTTCGCTAAATTATTGCTAAGATTGGCGCAACAAATTTTGCGTGGTCTTTTTAGCTGAAAATTGTACAGCAGTCTTCCGCTTCCATAGCGCTTAATCACCCTTAACCACACAAACTGTATCGCCTTTAGGCAGTCACAACGGACGATAACGATTTAATGAATGTAATTGATACCGATGATTTAGAAAAACATACTCCTATGATGCGTCAGTACTTGACGATGAAAGCAGAACATCACGATATGTTGCTGTTTTATCGCATGGGTGACTTCTACGAGTTGTTTTATGACGATGCTAAACGCGCTTCTGAGCTGTTAGGCATTTCACTCACTGCGCGCGGTAAAAGTGGTGGCGATCCTATTCCGATGGCGGGACTTCCTTACCATGCTGTGGAAGGCTATCTTGCAAAATTAGTTCAAATTGGTCAATCAGTTGCGATTTGCGAACAGATTGGCGATCCCGCGACATCTAAAGGGCCAGTAGAACGTAAAGTGGTGCGAATTGTCACGCCAGGCACTTTAACCGACGAAGCGTTGCTGCAGGAACGCCAAGACAATCTGTTAGCCGCGGTTTATCAAGGTAAAGTTGGTTTTGGTTATGCCACATTAGATGTTTCATCCGGACGTTTTGTGATTGCAGAGCTCAACACACGAGAGTCATTAGAAGCAGAATTGCAACGCACTAATCCCGTTGAAATTCTCTACAGTGAAGACTTTGGCGAACTAGGTCTACTTAACGGTTTTAAAGGCAAACGCCGTCGCCCCGAGTGGGAATTTGATTACGATACGAGTATCAAGTTACTACTGGCCCAGTTTGGCACTAAAGACTTACATGGTTTTGGCATCGCAGATGCACGTTTATCACTGCAGGCTGCGGGTTGCTTGATGCAATATGTAAAAGACACACAGCGCACGGCACTGCCCCATATCAATGCCATTATCCGTTTCAATCAAACCGATAGTATAGTACTCGATGCGGCAACTCGCCGAAATTTAGAATTAACTCAAAACCTTGCCGGTGGCCGCGATAATACCTTAGCGGCAGTATTGGATAATACGGCAACGCCTATGGGCAGCCGTATGTTACAACGCTGGATCCATCAGCCTCTGCGAGATCCTAAGCAAATCAAGGCGCGCCAACAGGCGGTGACTGAACTCCTCGATACCGCTGCCCACGAAAGTTTGCATGAGCAGTTAAAGGCACTTGGCGATATCGAACGTATCATGGCAAGACTCGCGCTGCGTACCGCTCGCCCAAGAGACTTTGCACGTTTACGTCAAGCACTGGGCTTATTGCCTGAATTACAACAGAGTTTAAGTACACTGAGCGCGCCGCACACGACTCAATTGCGTCAACACTTAGGTGAGTTCCCCACCGAGCAAGCCCTACTTGAGCGCGCGATAGTCGATAATCCTCCCATGCTTATCCGCGATGGCGGAGTGATCCGTGAAGGCTACAACAGCGAACTAGATGAATGGCGCGGCCTGAGCGAAGGAGCGAGTGATTACTTAGTACAACTTGAAGCCAGAGAAAAAGAACGTACTGGCATCAATACACTTAAAGTCGGCTATAACCGCGTACACGGCTATTACATCGAAGTGAGCCGTCTGCAATCCTCACAAGTACCGCTCAATTATCAACGACGCCAAACACTTAAGAATATGGAGCGTTATATCACGCCCGAACTTAAGGAATACGAAGAAAAAGTCCTCTCGAGCCAAGGTAAAGCCCTGGCACTCGAAAAGCAGTTATGGGAACAGTTATTCGATCTTATTCTGCCAAAATTGCATGAATTACAGGCTTTTGCTAGAGCAGCGGCTGAGCTTGATGTACTGAGTAACTTTGCCGAGCGTGCCGAAACCTTAGGCTACACTTGTCCAGAGCTGAGCCAAGATATCGGCGTACAGATAGAGGCTGGTCGCCACCCAGTGGTGGAGCGTGTTAGCCAAACGCCGTTTATCGCTAACCCAGTGACCTTGCACAACCAAAGACGTATGTTGATTGTCACCGGACCCAACATGGGCGGTAAATCGACCTATATGCGTCAAGTCGCCTTGATTACGCTGATGGCCCATATTGGTTGTTTTGTGCCAGCAGATCGCGCCCTGATTGGCCCAATTGATCGCATCTTTACCCGTATTGGCGCATCAGACGATCTGGCCTCTGGCCGCTCAACCTTTATGGTAGAAATGACTGAAACTGCCAACATTCTGCACAATGCCACTGCCAGTAGTTTAGTGTTAATGGATGAAATCGGCCGTGGAACATCCACCTATGATGGTTTATCGCTAGCTTGGTCGGCAGCAGAGTATTTAGCCCAGCAAGTCGGGGCTATGACCCTATTCGCCACCCATTATTTTGAGCTAACTCAATTACCTGACTTAATGGCAGGTGTTTACAATGTGCACCTTGATGCCATAGAGCACGATGATACCATCGCCTTTATGCATGCAGTACAAGAAGGCGCCGCCAGTAAAAGCTACGGCTTACAAGTTGCAGCGCTTGCCGGCGTGCCAAACAAAGTGATTAAAGCAGCGAAACATAAATTGCAGCAATTGGAGAGTCGCGATCATCAACCAGAAGGAACGAGGACGCCCATTCAAAGCTTACTCGCTTTACCTGAACCGGTTGAAAATCCAGCTTTGACTAAATTAAGTAGCATTAATCCCGATAACTTAACGCCAAAACAGGCGCTTGATTTACTCTATGAACTGAAACGCTTGAGCTAAACATCAGGTGATCTAAATAAAAGCCTAAAAATAACAACGCCCACTCTATAGTGGGCGTTTTACTTTATGGCGTGATCTCACACTAAGTGCATTTTCTGGATAGCTTCTCTGAAAGGCACTAGAAGACAGATATTAGTTTCTAAATAAAGCTTCAACAGATAAACCTTGAGAACCCAATAAATCACGTAAGCGTTTTAATGCTTCGACTTGGATTTGACGAACACGTTCACGGGTTAAACCAATTTCAGCCCCCACATCTTCAAGCGTAGAAGGTTCATAACCTAACAAACCAAAACGACGGGCTAATACTTCTCTTTGTTTTGTGTTCAACTCGTTAAGCCATTTCACCACAGAGTTAGAGATGTCTTCATCTTGCACTTTATAGTCAGGGCCAACACTATCATCATCGGCCAATACATCTAATAATGCTTTCTCGTTATCGCCCCCCAAAGGCGTATCAACAGAGGTAATTTTTTCATTCAGCTTAAGCATGCGGCTCACATCAGAGCTAGAAACTTGCAGTTTTTCAGCAATTTCTTCCGCTGTAGGTTCATGATCCAGTTTTTGTGCTAACTCACGGGCAGTACGCAAGTATACGTTGAGTTCTTTAACAACATGAATAGGCAAACGAATAGTACGAGTTTGATTCATGATAGCGCGTTCAATTGTCTGTCTGATCCACCAAGTCGCATAGGTTGAAAAACGAAAACCTCTTTCTGGGTCAAACTTTTCTACGGCACGAATTAAACCTAAATTACCCTCTTCGATAAGATCGAGCAGTGCTAAGCCGCGGTTATTATAACGACGTGCAATTTTTACGACGAGACGTAAATTACTTTCGATCATGCGATTACGGGATTTTGCACAACCTTTTAAGGCCTTACGGGAAAAGTAAACTTCTTCTTCTGCGCTAAGCAGTGGGGAAAAACCAATCTCACCTAGATAAAGTTGAGTGGCATCAAGATTTTTTTGCAGGTCATCTTGGACCTGTTGTTCTATTCCTAGCTCTTGGACTAGATCGGTGGCAACTTCTTCTTTTTCAAGATCAAAGTCTACGGTTTCTACGGAAAAATCTACTAGTGCTTCTGCGGCAGTGCTATTTATGCGGCTCATGATCAAATCTCCCAAACCTAATTAAACTGCTGAATTAGTGCAATTTCCTATCCTCCATTTGCCAACAAGGCCCCAAACAATCATTGTTTAGGTAAATAAGTAAGTGGGTTTACAGACTGTCCATGGTAACGAATTTCAAAATGTAACATTACCCGATTGGCACCTGTATTGCCCATTTTTGCAACAGTCTGCCCTGCGAGGACATGTTGCTTTTCTTTGACTAAGATCTTGTCCGTATGAGCATAAGCACTAAGGTAATCGTCACTATGTTTAATAATCACTAAATTACCGTAACCCCTAAGAGCACTTCCTGCGTATACCACCCGCCCATCTGCAGCAGCTTTGATGATATCTCCCCGATTTCCCGCGATCTTAATACCTTTATTTCCCTGCTCATTGGCAGAATAAGTTCCGATTAACTTCCCTCTTACTGGCCACTGCCACTGACTCACACTGGCTGGCAGTGTTGAGGTGGGTGGAACCATTAGCTGGTTAACGTTTTGTTGGGAACTTGTTACAAGGTACGCGGGCTTAGCTTTCTGATCAAGTGTTTTTTTCAGATCGTTACTTGACTTAGCATTAGACTGATAAACCTTATCATCTAATTGTTTTTTATCACTTTTACTTGAGTTAGCATCTGAATTACCCGTTATATTTCCATCTAAAGTCGTAGATTTTGATTGGTTACTAGATTTAGCATTAGTTAAATATAAAATCTGTCCAGGGTAAATTGTATAAGGGTTATCTAATTGATTAAGTTTAGCTATTTCAGAAAAGTCTTTCCCTGCCCCCCAAGAAATAGAGTAGAGAGTGTCACCTTTTTTAACTTTATATGAATTCGATTTAATGTGGCCTTTGCTATTTTTAGAGTAGCTATGGGAAATATTTTCGACGGGTGCGGGTCTGCTGGCCTGAAAGCTACAGCCTACAAGCAGAAATATAAAGCAAAGGTTTAAGAGTAAACCCGCATTCAACAATAAAAACTCCTTGGTAAGGTTGTATTACTGTTTATGATGAAAAAATGACGCCTTCTGTGCAAAACAAGCACTTCGCTTAACACAGTAGCACAACACAAGGTTAAGCTAACTCTCCATTAATTAAAGGTACAAATTTAACCGTTTCAATGGTTTCAGAACTAAAGCGGTCAGCAGTGCGCGTAATACGCATCAATTGCTGAGTATCCTCTCCCACAGGTAAGACTAACACCCCTCCATCAGCCAACTGAGACAGTAAAGCTTCTGGTATAGTCGCCGCCGCCGCAGTTACCATAATGGCATCGAACGGACTACGATTAGCCCATCCCAACCAACCATCGCCATATTTAAACGACACATTATGCAAATCTAATCGTTTTAAACGCTGTCTTGCTTGAATTTGTAGACCTTTGATCCGTTCGATAGTACAAAGCTGAGGCACCAATTGAGCCAAAATGGCTGCCTGATAGCCCGATCCAGTCCCCACTTCTAACACTCGCTGTGGCATCTTGTGCAGTAAGAGTTCGCTCATACGGGCAACGATATAAGGCTGCGAAATGGTTTGCCCTTGTCCAATTGGCAAAGCCGTATTTTCATAAGCTTTGTGGGCTAGCGCATTATCGAGAAACATTTCTCGCGGCGTATGCGATATCGCCTTTAACACGGCTTGATTACGGATCCCCGCATCTTGAAGCTTTTTAGCTAAATTCACCGCCGATGTTAAGGCAACTCGAGTCATATTTTATCTACCCAATTTTGCAATGCCGTTAGTTGTCCGTAGGCGGTTAAGTCAACCGTCAAGGGCGTAATTGAAACATAGCCATTGGCGATAGCATAAAAATCAGTGCCCTCTGTGGCATCCTGCTCTTGTCCCGGTGGACCAAGCCAGAAGATTTCACGTCCGGCAGGATCTTGCGTTCGCACTATGCCTTCGGCCTTATGACGAGCACCGAGGCGAGTCACTTTGATGCCTTTAATTTGATCAAGTGGCAAGTCAGGCACATTCACATTTAAGATCTGATCTTTTGCCAAAGGCTGGGCCAACAAACCTTGAACTATCCGCCGAGCATAAACAGCAGCCGATTGATAATGTTCGAATTTACGGCCATTAAGCGAAATCGCTATTGCAGGAAAACCTAAAAAGCGTCCTTCCATCGCGGCGGCAACTGTCCCCGAATATAAGGTGTCATCACCCATATTTGCCCCCGCATTGATGCCAGACACCACCATATCAGGTTCGCCATCACATAATTCTCGGATAGCCAAATGAACGCAATCTGTCGGTGTACCGTGAACGGAAATATAGCCATTATCTAACCTATTAATTCTTAATGGATTAGTCAAGGTTAATGAGTTGCTCGCACCAGAGCAATTTCGATCCGGCCCAACAGTCAGCACAGTCGCTATTTCAGCCAAAGCCTCAGATAAGGCTTTGATACCTGGAGCATTAATCCCATCGTCATTGCTAACAAGGATACGGATCATGACTCTGCTTCAGTCTTAACAGTATCAGTGTTAGCCACTACGTTAGCGTTAGTTACCTCAGGCGCAGGCTCCTGCACCAATGTCGCTTGCCATTGCTGCTCTTTAACATCTTGATAATTAACCAACTCTCTCAATAATGATGTTGCAAAACTGCCCGCAGGCAACACAAACTCCAGCACTAAGCCATCAGCGGTTTGTTCATATTTAAGGCCTTGGGGCTCAAGCAGTAACGGACGGCGTTCTTGCTCTAATCCGGCGTGCTCTAAACCATAGCAATCGTCAGCTAACTCACTCATGGCTAAGGTTTCTACCGCAGCAGCTTCACCTTGGGGTAACATCATGCCGCGCCCCCACAATGGTGCAGAAAGTTGAATGTCTTTTTCAATCAGACGCTTCAATACGATGAGATCCCATTCAGGCGTCACGAAGAAGCTTTTGCTGCCCGCTAACATCACACAATCACCCGCTAAAGGCTTAGTGCCATGGTTGGCTAATCGGTACGACACTACAGTGTTAAACAGATTTGAGCGCACGGCAGACAAATACATGCTGCGCTTATTTCTGTCTTTCACTTTTTTACCCGCCATCATTTGGCGACCAAACACTAAGTTTTTGCCATCGTGACCAAAGCGCTGCTCACCAAAGTAATTGGGCACGCCCACTTGAGCGACCTTTTCGATACGACTGATAATGTCTTCCACTTGGGTGACATTTCTCAGGGTAAGAATAAAGCGGTTACCGACTAAGGCACCAATTCGCAGTTTCTTGCTGTGGCGGCTGCTCGACAATATGGTCAAACGCTCGCTATTGAGATCCTTCCAAGCAGGCGTTTCTTTACCAGGAATACGCACACCGAACCATTGTTCTGTGATGGCATTTTTATCTTTTTGCCCAGCGTAGGTCACTTCCTTTGGAGGCACCTTAGCAAACTTAGCGATCATTTCCGCGACTTGTACTGTATTTAGCCCTTCTTTGCGTACATGCAGCATATGATGTTCACCTTCACCCGTCGGGCTAAAAGGCAAAATCTCTTTCACGATAAAATCGCTATTTTGGGTTCTTAGATCTGCTGTACCTAAAGGCTTACCATACAGATAATGTAATTCGCTCATGGGACTTTTTTACTCTTAAGTTAATCGTGTTTGCGGGCCATAAGTACCACGGCTTCTACCGCAATACCTTCTTTACGCCCGGTAAATCCAAGCTGTTCAGTCGTGGTCGCTTTGACATTAATATCGTCAAGTTCCGCGGTTAAATCGGCGGCTAATATCTGGCGCATTGCCTCTATGTGCGGTGCCATTTTAGGAGCTTGGGCTATGATAGTGACGTCAAGATTGCCGAGCACAAAGCCTTTCGCTCTCGCTAAAGCATAGCAATGACGCAGCAATACGCGGCTATCGGCACCCTTATAGGCGGCATCGGTATCGGGGAAATGTTTGCCTATGTCACCGAGCGCTAAAGCACCGAGGATGGCATCGGAAATCGCATGCAGTACCACATCACCATCTGAATGTGCGACTAGGCCTGTTTCATAGGGTACTTCCACGCCACAAAGGATAAGTGGCCGCGCCGCACCAAATTTATGCACATCGAAACCATGGCCGATACGGATTTTCATTTAATATTCCTAACGTATTATTTTACTTTGATTATGACTATTTAACGGCACGCATCAAAAACAGTTCGGCTAGCCCTAAATCGTCGGGATGCGTTACTTTTATATTATCAGCACGGCCCGAAACGAGTCCGGGTGATATCCCCGCCCATTCCATCGCCGAAGCCTCATCTGTGACTACCGCACCTGCAGCCAGAGCCGCATTGAGGTAATTTTTTAATTGCTGCGCTGGAAATAACTGCGGCGTCAATGCATGCCATAAATTATCGCGGCACACAGTGGTACTGATTTCACCCTGTTTATTCGCGCGCTTCATGGTATCGCGTACAGGCATTGCCAAAATAGCACCTTGGGGGAATTGCACTCTAGATGCGAGTAACTTGTCGATATCCGTCGCGGTTAAACAAGGTCTTGCCGCATCATGCACTAAGGCCCAACTGTGCTCGGGCGCAATTTGCAGCGCCGCCAACACAGAATCAGCGCGCTCACCGCCACCTAATACTGTAATCAATTTGGGGTGCACGGCCTGTGGCAAGGTATCGAAGATAGTATCGTTCGAATGTAAGGCGACGATCACTTGAGAAATGTGCGGATGGGACAAGAGCTTATCTAAGGTATGAGCAAGAATACTCTGGCCGCACACCTCAAGATATTGCTTAGGTCTGTCGGCGCCCATACGGCTACCTATGCCCGCAGCAGGAACGATGGCAACCACAGCTTGAGTGACATGCTCAGCTTGGCGCTGCAATTCAATTTGTGTTACCAGATCAGATTGACTATCGGGATTGGATTGTTCATTTAATCCAAGATCTAAATGTCCTAGCTCTGTCATCCTAACTCCATATTACTGAGATGGACTCGATACCGAGCGCTCACCACCCACGACGCGATAGAAGGTCTCGCCTTCTTTAACCATGCCAAGTTCGTTGCGTGCGCGCTCTTCGATGGCTTCTGTACCACTTTTCAGATCGATGATTTCTTCCTTTAGCACTTGGTTACGCTCATTGAGTTTGGCGTTACCTTCTTGCTGGGCGGCAATTTGTTTTTGCAGAACGAAATATTCAGGAAGACTATTACCTCCCGACCAAAGACGGAATTGCAGTACACCGAGTAGCACTATGAGTGCAATGACAAAAAATTTCATGGAGGAATTAGCGTCAGTATCTTGGATTAAAAAAATATACAGCAGATAGTACAACAAAAAAGGCCACCAAGTGGTGGCCTTTTTACATCAAATATTAAATTACGCCTGACCTTTGATCTCTTTCAAACCACGGTATGGGGCTTTTTCACCTAATTGCTCTTCGATGCGCAGCAATTGGTTGTATTTAGCGACACGGTCAGAACGACACAGTGAACCGGTTTTGATTTGACCAGCAGCAGTACCCACGGCTAAGTCTGCAATGGTTGAATCTTCAGTCTCACCACTACGATGTGAAATCACGGCGGTATAACCCGCTTCTTTCGCCATACGAATAGCCGCTAAAGTCTCTGTCAATGAACCAATTTGGTTAAACTTGATAAGGATTGAGTTAGCAATACCGTTTTCAATACCACGGGTTAAGATTTTAGTGTTAGTAACGAATAAATCGTCGCCCACTAATTGGATCTTGTCGCCCATAATTTGAGTTTGATAAGCCCAACCATCCCAATCTGATTCGTCTAAGCCATCTTCGATAGACACGATTGGATATTGGTCAGCCAATGATTTTAAGAAATCAGAGAAACCGTTCGAGTCGAATACTTTGCCTTCGCCCGCTAAATCGTATTTGCCGTCTTTGTAGAATTCAGATGCGGCACAATCTAGCGCTAAGGTCACATCCGTACCTAACTTGTAGCCAGCCAGTTCAACCGCTTCTTTGATAATGGCTAACGCATCAGCGTTTGAGGCTAAGTTAGGTGCAAAACCACCTTCGTCACCCACAGAAGTGCTTAGACCTTTGTCGTGCAATACTTTTTTCAGCGTATGGAAGATTTCAGCGCCCATGCGCAGTGCTTCACGGAAGGTTTTCGCGCCAACGGGTTGCACCATAAACTCTTGGATATCAACGTTGTTATCCGCGTGCTCGCCACCGTTTAAGATGTTCATCATAGGCACAGGCATAGAATATTGGCCTGGTGTACCGTTTAATTCAGCGATGTGCGCGTATAAAGGAATACCTTTAGATGCTGCTGCTGCTTTAGCAGCCGCTAAAGACACAGCCAGAATCGCATTTGCGCCTAACTTGTCTTTGTTTTCTGTGCCATCTAAGTCGATCATGATTTGATCAAGCTCAGCTTGTGCAGTGGCATCTTTGCCTAATAATGCAGCGCGGATGACGCCGTTTACGTTAGCAACAGCTGTTAATACGCCTTTGCCTAAATAACGGCTCTTATCGCCATCACGTAATTCTAACGCTTCGCGGCTACCGGTCGATGCGCCAGAAGGCGCCGCAGCCATACCGACAAAACCACCTTCTAAATGCACTTCGGCTTCAACAGTTGGGTTACCACGAGAATCCATAATCTCGCGACCAATCACGTTAATAATCTTAGCCATAACACCCTCGATTTAAGTTTAAAGATAAAAGAAAAAACCAATACCTATGGGAATAAATGGAAGTCACATACCGCAGAAAATAACAAAATTCCATTTACGGTTTGCGTCCATACAGATGCAACTGATACGCATGCTGTTTATACCCAGAGGTATTAAGTTCTTATGTTTCAAGTAGCGATGAGTGTAACAAAAGGCCGGCCCCACTGTCGCGGGTCCGGCCTCAAATATTCTTACTTCAGATCACGTTTTTGATGCGCACTTGCCGCAGCAATAAACCCTTCGAACAATGGGTGACCATCGCGCGGAGTTGAGGTGAATTCAGGATGGAATTGACCTGCTACAAACCATGGGTGATCTTTTAATTCGATCATTTCCACCAGCTTGCGATCAGAAGACAAACCGCTGAAGATCATGCCAGCTTGTTCTAAACGCTCTCTGTATTTGTTGTTCACTTCATAACGGTGACGGTGACGTTCTACACAGCTAGTCCCTTTGTAGGCTTGGGCCGCTTTCGAACCATCGAGTAAATGACACAATTGAGCGCCTAAACGCATAGTGCCACCTAAGTCAGACGCTTCATGGCGCTGCTCGACGTTACCTTCTTCGTCAATCCATTCAGTGATCAAACCTACGACTGGGAATGGTGTTTCTTTATTGAATTCAGTTGAATGTGCATCAGCCATGCCGGCAACATTACGCGCAAATTCAATCAGGGCAACTTGCATACCTAAACAAATACCGAAATACGGTAGATTGTTTTCACGGGCAAATTTTGCCGCCAAGATCTTACCTTCAACACCACGCTCGCCAAAACCGCCTGGTACTAAGATACCGTCTAAGCCCTGTAAGACTTCTTCGCCTTTGGCTTCTACGGTTTGTGAATCAATGTACTTGATGGTCACTGATACGCGGTTTTTAAGGCCAGCGTGTTTTAATGCTTCGTTAACTGACTTATAGGCATCTGGCAGTTCAATGTATTTACCCACCATACCAATAACGACTTCGCCGTTTGGATTAGCTTCTTGATAAATCACATTTTCCCACTCAGACAGATCCGCTTCGCGGCATTCTAAGCCGAAACGCTTAACTACTAAGTCATCCAAACCTTGCGAACGTAACAAAGCTGGGATTTTATAAATACTATCAACATCTTTTAATGAAATAACCGCACGCTCTTCGACGTTACAGAACAGCGAAATTTTGGCTTTTTCATTCGCAGGAATCGCACGATCACCACGGCAAACCAGCACATCTGGTGCAATACCGATAGAACGCAGCTCTTTCACTGAGTGTTGAGTTGGCTTAGTTTTCACTTCGCCAGCCGCGCCTAAGAAAGGCACTAAGGTTAAATGCATGAAAAGAGTACGATCACGACCCAGCTCAACACCGAGCTGACGGATAGACTCTAGGAACGGCAAGGATTCGATATCACCCACAGTACCGCCGATTTCGACGATAGCCACATCATGACCTTCGCCACCAGCTAATACTTTTTCTTTAATCGCATTAGTGATGTGTGGGATAACCTGAATGGTTGCGCCCAAATAATCGCCACGACGTTCTTTACGTAATACTTCTTCGTAAATACGACCAGTAGTGAAGTTGTTACGACGATTCATCTTAGTACGGATGAAACGCTCGTAGTGACCCAAGTCGAGATCTGTTTCTGCACCGTCTTCAGTAACAAATACTTCGCCATGTTGGGTTGGGCTCATGGTACCCGGATCAACGTTAATGTAAGGGTCCAGTTTCATGATGGTTACATTGAGACCGCGGGCCTCTAAAATTGCAGCTAATGATGCTGCTGCAATGCCTTTACCTAGTGATGAAACCACGCCACCAGTAACGAAGATATACCTTGTAGTCATGCTGAACCTGAGAAAATGAGTTTGAAAATACGTGCTTGTAAGAAAGCACTAGGACGGGGCAGTAGTATACCAAAGGCGGCGCGATTCGACAAACACCAATCAGGATAATTTGCCGTTTATCTCGTCTCTGTCGCTTTTACTTGGTCCCAATAGGCATCAAGCTCCATTAATGTGTGCTCTTGCATGCTTTTACCGCTCTCACTCGCCAACTGTTCTACGCCGCGAAAACGGCGTTCAAATTTAAGGTTGGCTTGACGCAACGCTTGCTCTGGATCGACCTTAAGATGACGGGCTAGATTCACCACGGCAAATAATAAGTCGCCCATTTCGGACTGCACTTTCGTTTGGTCTTGATCGGGTTGATTAACTTCATGCAAGACTTCATCGATCTCTTCATGGATTTTAGCGACCACGGGTTCAAGCTCTGCCCAATCAAACCCAACTCGCGCTACTCTTTGCTGAATTTTGATTGAGCGCGACAGCGCAGGTTGGGTACGCGGAATATTGTCTAACGCAGAAACCACAGTATCAGCTTGGGTTTCACCCGCCACTTGCTGCGCCTTTTGTTCACGCTCAGTCGCTTTAATCGCCTCCCAATTGGCTTTCATCGCTTGAGCGCTATCGCCTATTTGCGGATTTTGCTCACCAAACACATGGGGATGACGGCGGGTCAACTTGTCGCTGATTTTCTCAATCACAGTAGCAAAATCAAACAACCCCTGCTCTTTACCAAGCTGACAATAGAATACGATTTGAAATAATAAATCCCCAAGTTCATCGGGTAACTCATCCCAGGCTAAGCGCTCTATGGTATCGGCAACCTCATAGGCTTCCTCTAAGGTAAAAGGCACTATGGTTTGAAAGGTTTGTGCTTTATCCCACGGGCAACCTGTTTGTGGGTCGCGCAATTTTTCCATGATCTTAAGTAGCGGCTCAACATCTGTTATAGAAAATTCCGTTGTAGAAGGTTCAGTGGTCGAAAATGAAGTTAATGGCACAGTGTGGGAAGTCATGCTGATATCCTTAAAAGATAAATACTTAAGCGGACTAATGCTGAGGATGAACAAAAAGAATACGCCTCAGCAGTGCTTGTTAATGAAAGGCTATAATAACGCGATGATAAGCGAGGTCACATAAAAGCGCTATTTTGATGCTGAGATCAGATCTTAGGGTTCTTATTTAATAGGTCTTATTTTAACTAAAAGTGCATTCGCGCCATGTAGTGGTGAAATTCACCCAAAGAGCAATAAACTGACGACTTAACGACTCAACAAATTCTCATCTATGTCCTGCATACAAGTATTTAGCGCAAGCCATCTTAAATGATAAGATACGCAGCAATATTTCAATGAAGCTAAAACTCACTGAGTGAAGACCTAACAATTTCGGCCTAACTATACGTGTGATTAGTGCATGTAATAAATGCTCGTGATGAGCGCAGCGTAATGAATACGGTCATTCGATTTATTTGATTATGTTAGGTGTATTTCTATTCTGTCGCCCCAAATTGGGCGTACACCCTTATAGATTTGAGCATTACTGGAGACAAAATTCATGACAAACGCGACTGTGGATACCACGCCGTTAACGACTAAGCCATCTCAAGATGGTTTTTATATGCCCGCCGAATGGGCGGCGCAGCAAGCCGTATGGATGATTTGGCCCTATCGTCCCGATAACTGGCGCTCTGCAGGCGCTTATGCTCAAGCGACCTTTGCTAAGGTGGCCGATGCCATTGGTGGAGCGACGCCCGTGTATATGGGTGTTCCTAAAGCCTTTTTAGCTGAAGCTAAAACGGTAATGCCATCCCACGTCACTTTGGTCGAAATGGACAGTAACGATTGCTGGGCGCGTGACACTGGGCCAACTGTGGTCGTTAATGCCGAGGGCGAATGCCGTGGTGTGGATTGGGGCTTTAATGCTTGGGGCGGCCATAACGGTGGTTTGTACTTCCCATGGGATAAGGACGAACAAGTCGCGCAGCAAATGCTTGCACAACATGGATTTGCCCGTTACAGCGCGCCGTTGATCCTTGAAGGTGGCTCTATCCATGTTGACGGTGAAGGTACTTGTATGACGAGTGCCGAATGTTTACTCAACGCCAACCGTAACCCTGAACTGACAAAAGAACAGATTGAAGACTTACTGCGTGACTATTTGAATGTTAAGCAGTTTATCTGGTTACAAGATGGCGTGTACATGGATGAGACCGATGGTCATATCGACAACATGTGTTGTTTCGCCCGCCCAGGCGAAGTGGTCTTGCACTGGACTGACGATGAAACCGATCCACAATACCCTCGCTCGAAAGCCGCGCTGGACGTGTTGCAAAACACAGTTGACGCCCAAGGCCGTAAGTTAAAAATCCATCTATTGCCACAACCGGGTCCGCTGTATTGCACGGAAGAAGAATCAAAAGGCGTGACAGAAGGCACTGGCGTACCGCGCACTGCGGGCGAGCGCTTAGCGGGTTCTTATGTGAACTTTTTAATCACCAACGACCGCATCGTATTCCCACTGCTTGACCCAGCAACCGACGATATCGCCGCGCAAAAACTGCAGGAAATCTTCCCAGAGCACAAGATTGTGGGTGTGCCCGCGCGGGAGATTTTATTAGGTGGCGGCAATATCCACTGTATTACCCAGCAAATCCCTTCTGGCAAGTAAGTACACCAAGGAGAACAGTATGATGCTTGATGTCACTGTTATTACACCACAATTGGTTTTCTGCGGGAGGGCGTAAGATGTTTGAAGTGACTGAAGTTTCCATTGCCGAGCTGCGTCAAGCACTCGAATCCGGCCGCACGACTGCGGTTGAGTTGGTGAAATCCTATTTGGCTCGAGTGGCGGCTTACGATGGTCCTGCCACTGAGACTAAGCTCAATGCGTTAGTGGTGCACAATCCCGATGCGCTCAAAGAAGCCGAGGCGTCGGACGCGCGCCGTGCCCGTGGCGAAACCTTAAGCCCGCTCGATGGTATTCCTTACACCGCTAAGGACAGCTATTTAGTGAAGGGACTGACGGCGGCGTCTGGCAGCCCAGCATTTAAAGATTTAGTGGCCCAGTACGATGCCTTCGCCGTCGAGCGCCTACGCGCCGCGGGTGCTATTTGCTTAGGCAAAACCAATATGCCACCCATGGCGAATGGCGGCATGCAGCGTGGTCACTATGGCCGCGCCGAAAGCCCCTACAATGCGAATTATCTGACGGCGCCCTTTGCTTCGGGTTCTTCCAACGGTGCAGGCACCGGAACGGCGGCAAGTTACTCTGCTTTCGGTCTTGCTGAAGAAACTTGGTCGAGCGGCCGAGGTCCGGCATCTAATAACGGTTTATGTGCCTATACGCCGTCTCGCGGCGTGATTTCCGTGCGCGGTAACTGGCCGTTAACGCCGACCATGGATGTAGTGGTGCCTTATACCCGCACTATGGCAGATATGCTCGAAGTGCTGGATGTGATTGTGGCCGACGATCCTATTACCCGTGGCGACCTATGGCGTCTACAAACTTGGGTCGAAATTCCCAAAGCATCAAGTGTCCGTCCAGCATCTTATCTGGCGCTTGCCGCTCAAGCCGACACGCTTAAAGGTAAGCGTTTTGGGGTGCCGCGCATGTACATCAATAAAGATGAATTGGCTGGCACGAGCGAAAACCCAGGTATCGGTGGCCCAACGGGCCAACGTATCCACACTCGCCAATCGGTTATCGATTTGTGGGAAGCGGCTCGTAAAGCCTTAGAAGCTGCCGGCGCCGAAGTGATTGAAGTCGATTTCCCGCTGGTTTCAAATTGTGAAGGCGACCGCCCCGGCGCGCCGACCGTGTTTAACCGTGGCATAGTCACGCCTCAGTTCCTCCATGATGAATTATGGGAACTCTCGGGTTGGGCGTTCGATGAATTCCTGCGTGCTAACAATGACCCTAAACTCAACAAACTTGCTGATGTTGTTGGGCATTTGATTTTCCCCCATGATCTTGGCACCTTGCCAAATCGTGAAGGTGACTTAGCGGCAGGCATGGAAGAGTACGTCAACATGGCTAAGCGTGGTCTTAAATCCTATGACCAGATCGACAGTATTCCCGATGGTCTGCGTGGCTTAGAGAAGACGCGTAAGCTAGATCTGGAAGACTGGATGGACGGACTAAAGCTTGATGCCGTGTTGTTCCCAACCGTGGCCGATGTCGGCCCTGCCGATGCCCATGTGAATCCGGCTTCAGCCGATATCGCTTGGAGCAACGGAGTTTGGGTGGCAAACGGAAACCTAGCGATTCGTCACTTAGGTGTACCGACTGTGACTGTGCCTATGGGCGTGATGGCCGATATTGGTATGCCAGTGGGGTTAACCTTCGCGGGCCGTGCCTATGACGATAATAACCTGCTGAAATTTGCAGGTGCATTTGAGTCGACAGGTGAAAGGCGGATGATCCCGTCACGCACACCAAAGCTTGGTGAATAAGTGCTAAGACAATGCATAAGCCTATGTAAATGTAAGCACTAAATGCATGAGCTTAGAAATAAAAACGGGATTGGCATCAAGATGCCAATCCCGTTTTTTTAATACCGACGTCGATACCCTTTCAACAAAGCTAGACTCATACTGCTATAAAACATGCTGCTGTAAAAAAGATAGCAGCACTTATCGCGTCTTATCTTAATGCCAAGAGTTCTTTTCTGACGATCTCTGCGCCTGCACTTAAGGCGTTGAGTTTGCCTCTTGCGACTTGATGGGATAAAGGCGTCATGCCGCAGTTGGTACAAGGATAGAGCTTGTCGGCATCGACAAATTTAAGGGCTTTTCGTAGGGTGTCAGCCACTTCCTCTGCGGTTTCAATGGTATCGGTGGCGACATCAATCGCGCCGACCATGACTTTTTTACCGCGAATGAGCTCAAGTAGCTCCATAGGCACATGGGAGTTGTGACATTCTAGCGAGATAATATCGATATTAGACTTTTGCAGTTTAGGAAACGCTTCCTCATATTGTCGCCACTCTGACCCTAAGGTTTTTTTCCAATCAGTATTGGCTTTGATGCCATAACCATAACAAATGTGTACCGCCGTTTCGCATTTAAGGCCTTCAATGGCTCTTTCTAAACAGGCAATGCCCCACTCGTTTACCTCATCAAAAAACACATTAAAGGCAGGCTCATCAAATTGGATAATATCAACACCCGCCGCTTCTAATTCTTTGGCTTCCTCATTAAGAATTTTGGCAAATTCCCACGCGAGCTTTTCGCGACTTTTATAATGGTCATCATAAAGCGTATCTATCATGGTCATTGGGCCAGGCAGAGCCCATTTAATCGGTTGCGTGGTTTGCTTGCGTAAATATTTGGCATCTTCAACAAACACGGACTTTTGGCGGCTCACTGGGCCGACAACCGTAGGTACACTCGCATCATAGCGATCACGAATTTTCACGGTTTTACGTTTTGAAAAATCAACACCGTTGAGGTGCTCAATAAAGGTAGTGACAAAATGTTGCCGCGTTTGCTCGCCATCACTGACAATATCAATCCCTGCGTGTAGTTGATCTTGTAATGACAAACGCAGTGCATCGTGTTTACCGGCAATTAATTCCTCACCTTGTAATTTCCAAGGAGACCAAAGTGTTTGAGGCTCTGCCAGCCATAAAGGTTTAGGCAAACTGCCCGCAGTTGAAGTCGGTAGCAGTCCGTTGTTAATCAGGTTTTTATTAAGTCTTGTTGTCATGATAATGATGCCGTATTGAATTAATTATTGGACGTGGCTTTAAAGCCGTTCTGCGAAGAAAAGTGATTAAACGCAAAGCGACTAAACGGAATTAGCAGACCATTGTTCAAAAAACGTTTGGTAGGGCTTGATAAAGTGCTCCGCTGCAAACTTGCCTTGCTCATTCGCCAGCTGACTGCGTTCTGCTCGGTCATAAACAATTTGAGTCAGTGAATGATCCAAGTTTTTCAAATTGGGTTGATAGCATTTCCCTGCAACAGCATTGGCGTTATAAATCTCAGGGCGATAGATTTTTTGAAAAGTTCCCATAGTGCTGATGGTGCTTATCAACTCAAGATGGGTGTAATCATTGAGTAAATCACCAAAGAAATAAAAAGCTAACGGCGCCACACTATTGGGCGGCATAAAATAGCGCACCTGTAAGCCCATTTTTTTGAAATATTGCTCAGTTAAAGACGATTCATTTGGCTGATATTCAACCCCTAATACGGGATGCTGATTCTCAATTCTATGGTAGGTTTTATTATCCGACACACTGAGACAGATAACAGGTGGCTTATTAAAATTCTGTTTGTAAGCATCAGAATTAACAAAAGACTGAAATAGCTTGCCATGTAGACGACCAAAATCATCTGGAATACTAAATTTGGCTTGGCCCTTATTATGTTCTGCAAGTAATACGCTAAAGTCATAATCGCGTACGTAAGATGAAAAGTTATTGCCTACAATGCCTTCAATACGTTTATTGGTTTTATGATCAACAATATTGGTTTTCAAAACTTCAATCGATGGGAAGGTTTGGCCACTGCCGTCAATATCCAAATTAACGGAGATAATTTCAAGCTCGACAGTATAACGATCGCCTTTAGGGTTATCCCAGTGTGCTAAGGCATTAAAGCTGTTATCAATCATCTTTAACGCGTTGCGTAAGTTGGCTTGGCGATGACTGCCTCTGGCCAAATTAGCAAAGTTGGTGGTGATACGCGTCTTGTCTGAGGGATGATAATTTTCATCAAGACAAATGCTGTTAATCGTAAATGTAAAATGCTTATTCATAGTGTTCCAGTATCCCATTGTCTGATACCAAACCTGAGTTTATGCCCTGCGCTTCTCGCTTCTAGACCGGACTCTGATAGACATCATTCGTGTTCTGTCTGAGGTTCTATTTACCTTAAGTGCCGATGACTTAAGTCCTGATGGCTCAGCTAAGGTGCAACTTCAAGCTTGTCTAATATTTCGCTTGGAGTCATTTATACGTGGTTCGGCACATGAACAAAAACGGTTTTATTTCACATACAACATGAGCCATATTCATGATCAATTAGCATGGCTTTGTGGATTAACCTGAACTTGGGATTGGGAAAAGCAGGAGCAGTAATATGTTTTCGAGTTAGTTTCCCAATAGAGACAGGTCGTAATATTACAGGTTGCACATATTTGTCGGGTGGACGACACTTGTTACCAAGTGCCGTCTCCCTAAGAACCGTACGTGCAACTTTCACTGCATACGGTTCAAGCCTCCACAAAAGCATCGTTTGATACCCAACAACTTATAAAGCAGTCAGAGCAGGTTCATTCCAATAGTTGCGAGCTAGCCTTTTGGACTTTCTCTTCGCCAAGTATTCTTGGTATTGAGGGTCAAATGGGGTTGCTGAACTTCGGATTTTCACATGTCTCTCGATAGGCACTTTGGCTATTTGGAAGAGATTGAACTGACAATCCATCCCCAAGAGCTTCTGCCAACCGTGAAATTGCCACCGGCCTTTTCGATTGACGAAGTATTTAAGGGCTATCCAAGTTTTAGATTTGGTTGGATGACGCCTTTTGGCCCAGTGCCAGATACACCATTTTTTAATGAATTAGCTCAATTTTATGCCTTAGCTTTAGCCCTTCAACTTTTGATGACTCTCATTTACCCCATTTTAGTTCGTATAAGTTGTAGACAAACCGAAAGTGCATTATGTTGTTGATCTAAAATGGATGGCCAAATTTTTTCGCATTAAGCTCTTTCCAAAATACCGAGACAACGATGGACCAAAAATTATTACAAGCTATAAACGTTGGCTTCTATAACGCGAAGGAAAAATTCCACAAACAGGAAACAATATCCAATCAACTCATATCAACAATTTTTGTTCATGAGGTTTCTAAGTCCATACACCAAACTATTTTTGATGCAGAGCACGCATTAAAAACCATAGAAGTGGATGATTATTTCGTAAAGAAACCTGGTGAATGGCTACTAGATTGTTGCATTGTAAAAACAAAAAACTCCTTCATACAAAAAATAGCATTTGCCTTAGAGTCAGAAAGTAATACAAGTAAAAAATCTTTTGACGAAGATTTTGCGAAAATCTTACACATCAACTCTGACGTAAAGCTATACCTTAACGGCCTAAACCAAACGACTACCGGAGGCATTAATAAATATATAGCAGGTCGTCTTGAATATGCGGAGTCCATATTAAAATCAAATACTTATGAAACTAATAATTTTTATTTAGGCTTTTGGCCATCACCAAAACAAGAGAAGAAGGGACTTTATTCATTTTGGAAATGTTTTCATCAACACCAGCACCTTGATGCCATTCATCTTTATAAATACATCAATGGTAAATTCATGAAAATCACTCCATCCTGACACATATAAACCTCCACCTCGAAATTTAACTCGGACACCCAACCTTAATGGCGTTTCAATAAACCTCCGACTATGCTTTGGTTAAGCATTAAACAAGGAGGTTTGTATGCCGCGCCCTCGCAGAACTCAGATAAGTCTTGAAGACACACCTTATTACCATTGCTGTAGCCGCGTTATTCGGCGTGACTTTTTATGCGGCGATGATGTTTATTCTGGAAAAAATTATGACCATCGTCGCGCTTGGGTAGAATCGCTACTGTTTGAACTAGAAGCAGTTTTTGCTATTGATGTTGCGGCCTTTGCGGTGATGTCCAATCATCTGCATGTGGTGTTACGTATTGATATAGAGACAGCAAACCGCTGGAGCGATAGGAAGGTGCTTGAGCAATGGCATAAGTTCTTTAAAGGTGATGAATTAACGCAAAAATTCGCTAAAGGTGAGTTGGTCGAGGCCCATGAGGTTAGTAGGTTAAAGCATTCAATCGCCATTTATCGCAGTCGATTATGTGATATTTCATGGTTTATGCGCTGCCTTAATGAACCCATCGCAAGGCAAGCAAATCAAGAAGATAACTGCACAGGTCGTTTCCGGGAAGGTCGCTTTAAGTCACAGGCTTTACTTGATGACGCTGCCGTTTTAGCCTGTATGACTTATGTTGATTTGAATCCCATCAGAGCGCAACTGACTGATACACCAGAACAATTCGACCATACCAGTATTCAACTACGTATTCGGGCCGCATTGAAAGGTGAGCAGCCAAAAAATCTATTGCCTTTTATCGGTAATGAACACGAGAACCAGCCCAAGGGAATTGCGTTTTCCTTAACGGATTACCTTGAATTAGTGGATGATACAGGCCGAATTATTCGAAGCGATAAACGTGGTACCATCAGTGAAAATAGCGCCAAGTTACTGACTAGATTAAATATCCCCCATGACAATTGGCTCAAGCTCACCACTGAGTTCGGTAAACTATTTCATGGCCCAGTGGGAACGCTGCAAGAGCTGACGGATTACTGCGAACACTTAGAAAAGCGACGACGGCATTTTGCGGCAAGCTGTCAGCACTTTCACAGTAATTGACTGAAATCCTGTTAACCAAGCCCATCACTGCCCATTTGTTTTATTGGGTGGATTAGCATGTCTTAAATACACCATTTTTTAATGAATTAGCTCAATTTTATGCCTTAGTTTTAGCTCTTCAACTTTTGATGACTCTCATTTACCCCATTTTAGTTAGTACAAGTTGTAGACAAACCGAAAGTGCATTATGTTGTTCTAAAATGGATGGCCAGATTTTTTTGAGTGTCATGCTGTGGATGCTCCAAATTCATATTCGAAGATCATCCACCATGAAACTCTTAACGTCAACTTTGCGACAGTACCCGAGAAAGTGATTGGTGCCTTTATCGAAAGGCACCATTTCAACTGATTGGAGGCATTACCCTATTTTTTATACGATTTAAAAAAATCAAAATATTTTTTGTTATAGCCTTGAAAGGCTCTGCCTTTCCCTCTTGCATATGCTTTTGAAAAACACTCAAAAGCATTATCCTTATCTTCCAGCTCGAAATATATTACCCCCAAATCAATTAGCTCTGACGCTCCATACTCAGGAATGTTATATTTAAATATCTCAAGAGCCCACTTCTTTGCTGCAAGATATTCTTTTTTTAAGAAATACACACCACATATGCATGAAATTAACCACCGAGCCTCTTCCGATTTATATTTATCAACAATGGCATCTTCTATATCAGTTAATGCCGAAAAATAAACCTCCAATGCTTTGTTAAAATCCCCCTTATCTTCAAAGGAATTCCCAAGCTCGATTTTTTTAACAATTTCAGATTCAATGCCACCCATAAGAACCTCGTTTTAAATCAATGGCTTTAAATATGTTTGCCCTAACATAGCACCTTGCGATCTGTTTATAGAGTAATGATCAAGGTAATAGTTATTTGAGTCCAGCATCCAGTTTCTAACCTCAGGAGGTCTTGCTCCATATCCTCTTCCGGTACTGTTCCACCAACTTACTGCATCGACTCTATGAGACATATCTGCTTCTCGTAGTGGACGCCATACACCTTCCGAGGGTTCTGTCGCAAACTGAGGAACGAGTTTATCATGAGCGATGCTCTCTTAACTAACATCATCAATGAGATAGAGTGAGATAGAGTGAGATAGAGTGAGATAGAGTGAGATAGAGTGAGATAGAGTGAGATAGAGAGGAGATAGAAAGATAGAGAGGACAGCCATATCTTTTTGTGTTTTCTTGCCCTCTAGACTAGGCTTTAAGTTATCCTAATTTAGCCAGTACGGTGACTTGTGATGACTTCGGCTAGAAGACAATTAATTGATGCCAATGCAACGCCTTTCTATCATGTAATAAATCGCTGTGTTAGAAGGGCTTTTTTGTGTGGTGAGGATAAACTCACTGGTCGCAGTTACGAGCATCGACGTGGCTGGATTGTTGATAAAATCAAAGTCTTGTCCGCTATTTTTTGTATTGATATTTGTGCCTATGCGGTGATGAGTAATCACTATCATTTAGTGCTTAAAATTGATGTCGACAAGGCGAAATCGCTAACGCAAAAAGATATTATTCGCCGCTGGTGTCAAATCACTAAAGGCCATGCTGTCGCCACTAAGTATATGAATGGTGATGCTTTAATCGACGGTGAAGCGATGTTACTTGATGCATTTCTCGCCGAGTGGCATGAGCGACTGAGCAGTATCTCTTGGTTTATGCGCTGTTTAAATGAAGAAATTGCCCGTAAGGCCAATCGTGAAGATGAGTGTAAAGGTGCTTTTTGGGAAGGCCGTTTTAAGTCACAAGCCTTGTTAGATGAGCAAGCACTGCTGGCGTGCATGATGTATGTCGATTTAAATCCTATTCGAGCAGGGATTGCCGACTCTTTGCAATCCTCTGATTTTACATCGATTCAGGAGCGCGTGAATGCGCTTAATCCTCATAGCAACGCGCCCCAACTGGCCAAAACTACCGCAGATAACCTACAGCAAATACCACATAAAGCCCTCGCAAAATTTGATGGTTCAACACTTCAGAATCAGCAAACGGGTATTCCGTTTCATTTTGCTGATTATCTTGAGTTAATAGATTGGACGGGACGAGCCATTCGCCTTGATAAAAAAGGTTATATTGATAATCAGCTGCCAAAACTGCTCGATGAATTAGGCATTTCGTCCGATGCATGGCTCACTTCAGCCAAAGAGTTTCGCCGTCAATACAGTGGCATAAGTGGTCGATGGGATAGTATGTGCGAGTTTAAAAAGCAGCACAACAGCGGCAAATGGTGTAAAGGTAAAGCCTCAAGCCAAGCGTTACATCCTTAAGTTCATCGCTGCCCACGATTCAGCGCTTAGAATTATTTTTGTTTATCCGGAATGCAGAGAATTCCGTGCAAAACATAGCTCATTTCTGCCCAATAGAGTGGTGTCTATAATCGTTAAGATTAGATCTAGCCTTTAAAACCAACAGGTTACGCAAGCACTCGAAAGGCGTGCCATGATGATTAGCGAGACGACCGTCCGCCCCATGGACGGGGCGGTCGAGCATCCACGGATGGACTGGCTGCGAGTCGGTGAGTGAATGCCATGACAAGCCATTATGAATGGCTTGCAGCAACAGCTAAACATACAAAAGACTAAATTAACTGGTCATCCAACTCAATTTTCATAAAAAAACCAAATAAAAAGGCGGCCAGCGAAATTCGCCTTGCCGCCCCTATCCTTTATTACTTTCTAGCTTCAAGATGGCTTCTCAAAGTCTTTTATATTGCTAGAGATTTCAAGGCTATTCACTTCGATAGGCGTTGCTAGCCTTAAAGCCGTCTTGCCTCGATCACACTATCGACTTGGGTCAGTTTAGATAACACTCGCGATAAACCATCGAGGTTATAAAGCTCCAGTTCCAACTCAATCGCGGCTGTCTGATTTTTAGTGTCCGATGACGAACTCATGGCTAGTACATTGGATTTTTCAGCAGCCAGCACTGAGGTTAAGTCACGCAATAAACCACTGCGATCGTGGGCTAATACCCGCAGACGCATGCGATAACCGCCGGAGTAATTTTCGCCCCAGACCACATCGACACCGCGCTCTGGATGAACCCGCATTAACTCTTTAACTTGTTCACAATCAGCGCGATGCACAGAAATGCCACGGCCCTTAGTGATAAAACCTAAGATCTCATCACCGGGAACTGGCTGACAACAACGGGCAATATGGTTAAGCAAGTTACCCACACCGTTGACTTCAACCTGACCACGGCCACTGGATGTCGGTTTGTGTTGGCCTTTCTTAACTAACTCTTCGACGGCATCTTCTTCTGATACTTCGTCGAGTCGCAGACGGCTTTGAATATGGTTAACCACTTGATGCAGACGCACATCACCGCCACCAATGGCCGCCAGCAAGTCATCCATGCTCGCCATATTAAAGCGCTCGACCGCGATGGCCGCGTCTTTAATTTTAAGGCTCACCCGCGCCAATTCAGATTCGAGCATTTCTTTGCCGGCGACAATATTCTTGTCTCTGTCCTGCTGCTTAAACCAATGCTGGATTTTCGAACGCGCCCGCGAGGTGCGGATATAACCTAAGTTAGGGTTAAGCCAGTCGCGCTTGGGGTTGGGCTGTTTCGAGGTGATGATCTCGATACGCTCGCCCGTTTCAACCTGATAGGTGAACGGCACAATACGGCCATCGACCTTAGCACCAATACATTTATGCCCTACTTGGGAGTGAATGTAATAGGCAAAGTCGAGCACGGTTGAGCCCAGTGGCAAGTCGACGACTTCACCGCTTGGGGTGAACACATAGACTCGGTCTTCAAACACTTGGCTGCGCACTTCTTCGACCAAGTTGCCACTTTCGACCACGTCTTCCTGCCATTGCAGAATTTTACGCAGCCAGTTAATTTTTTCTTCGTAACCGCTTTGTTTACCGGAATGATTGCCTTCTTTGTATTTCCAGTGCGCGGCCACACCAAGCTCTGCATCTTCATGCATGTCTTGGGTACGAATTTGAATTTCAACGGTTTTGCCCTCAGGCCCCACCACTACGGTATGAATCGATTGATACCCGTTAGGTTTAGGGTTAGCGACATAGTCGTCAAATTCCCGTGGAATATGGTGCCAAAGCGTATGCACTACGCCTAATGCACCATAACAATCCTGCAAACGTTCGGTCACGATACGCACGGCGCGCACGTCAAACAACTCATCAAATTTGAGGTGCTTGCCCTTCATCTTGCGCCAGATACTGTAGATATGTTTCGGTCGGCCGTAGACCTTAGCGCGAATTTGATCTTCATCTAACCTTTGTTGCAACTGACTGACAAACTTGTCGATAAAGACTTCACGATCCAGTCGTTTGCCATCTAATTGCTTAGCAATGTCTTTATAGGTATCAGGATGCAGATAGCGGAAAGAAATATCTTCCAGCTCCCACTTCAATTGCCCAATCCCTAAACGGTTAGCCAGCGGCGCATAAATATCGGCAATTTCACGGGCCAGCAGCACGCGAGTTTCTTCGTCGGCATTTTTCACCGCCCGTAGTAAACACACACGCTCGGCAAGCTTAATCACCACAGCGCGCACATCTTCAACCATAGCCAATAACATGCGGCGGATATTGTCGATTTGCGGCTCGGTTGAACGACTATTAGGATTGATTTTCAAGGCGCCAATCGCGTTCATGGTCACGACACTCGCGACTAAACGCGCCAGCGGCTCACCAAATTTCTCTTGGATGGCTTCTTCGGTCAATAACCCAGCATCGAGCACCACAAACAAAATTGCCGCTTGCAGGGTTTCAATGTCCATGTTTAGCGGTGCGAGGATTTCAATCATCTCTCGAGCACGTTCGAGCAGTTCTCTCTTCGCCGCAGGACTCTTGGCGGGTAAGGCGTCAATCTGCCCTATCAAAGAGAGCAGCATCTGCGCTTCATCGGCATGACCGACATAGCGAGCTACCCAATCTTCTAAGTGAAAATCGGGATCATTAAAGTGCGCTTCGCGAACAGAGACCATCTAATTTATTTCCTTATCCGTGCTCAGAGAGAAAGTGGGCACCACTTCAGCTCTCCTATCTTCAGCATTGGCGCGAACTTGTCAAACCCAACCGACGTAATAATCACATTTTTTACGTTATTCAAACGCTTTGCTTACTTTGCCAGCGCAAATTACTTGGTTAATTCAAACAGTGCCATGGCTTCGATATGGTGTGTTTGTGGGAACATGTCGATAAGTCCTAATTGCTGTAATCGGTAACCGCGCTCCAACAGTACTGCGCTATCGCGGGCTAAGCTCGCAGGATTACAAGATACATACACGACTTTGCGCGGCTTCATTTTCTTTAGCCATTGCAAGCTTTCAAATGCCCCCGCACGAGCGGGATCGAGCAGTAATTTATCAATCTTGCCCATCCAAGGCTCAAGGGATAAATCCGCACTTAAATCGCCGTGGTAAAAGGTCAGTTTATCCAGATTGTTAGCTTTCGCGTTCACCCGTGCCTGAGTCACCATTTCGGCAACCCCTTCGACGCCAATCACATCAGCGCCCATTTTCGCTAAGGGCAAACTGAAATTACCCATGCCGCAGAACAAATCCAAAATGCGCTCATCTGGCGCTGGCGCTAACCAATCCATCGCTTGAGCGACCATGGCCTTGTTAATCTGTCCGTTCACTTGCACAAAGTTACCTGGGGTGAAACTTAAGCTCACCGCTTCCGACTGCACATTTTCATCTAACAGTTGATAAACCGGTAACACTAACTCGGCGCCGACGCCTTGGAATTGGCCTTCGTTATCCTGCAGACAAATATGAATCTGATGCAGCTCAGCAAAGGCTGACAACTTAGCGAGATCTTTATCGTTTAACGCCTTAGTGATCCGCAGCACAGCGAAATGACCATTATCGGCGGCAATCAACTCAAGATGGCCTAAGCTGGATTTAGCTGACAATTGGTTCAGCAACTTAGCAAAGGGGACGATCAAGTCCGATAACGGCTTAGCTAACACCAGACACTGGCTGATTGGCACCACATTGCTGCTACTGGCGGCACGAAAACCCAAGCTTAAATGTTTGGTATTTTTATCAAATAAAGTTGCAAGACGGGCGCGGCGACGATAATGCCAACCTTCCCCCGTGAGTGCGGGCGATAAAGCACCACCTTCAGTGCCAGCAAACTTAGCCATAATATCCAGCAACGCGGCTTCTTTATGCTCACGCTGACCCGATAATGACATATGCTGTAAGTCGCAGCCGCCGCAGGTGTGGTAGTGTGGACACTCAGGCTCAACGCGCTCAGGACTTGATGAATCGACTTTAATCAACTTGGCACGGGCATAATTTTTCTTTTGCTCGGTGAGCTGTACCGTCACGGTTTCATCGGGCAAAGCGCCAGGGATAAACACGACTTTACCTTGATGTTGTGCTATACCTGCGCCTAAGTGATCGAGCTGTTCTACGCTCAGCGATAACTTAGCCGACAACTGTTTGGAACTATTTGGTTTTGCTTTAAAAAATTGCGCCATTTCGGCCTCTAAATCAATAAAATACTGGCAAAGACCGCCCTCTTTCTGGCAGTCTTATAAAATTATCTTAGTCTCTGTCACAGGAAACACCGCCGCTGCTATGAACCCTGTCAACAACATGACCAAATACAGCCTACGTTCTTGGGTTCTTGTGCTGGCGCTCGCGCCAACAATCTTGGTCGGTATCCTTCTGGGCAGCTACTTTACCATAAACCGTTTTTATGAGCTCGAAGATACGCTCGCCGAACAGGGCAGCAATATTATCGAGCCCCTGTCGATTGCCAGTGAAATCGGCTTAGTGGCGAATGATCGCGAGGCGACCAAACGCTTACTCGCGGCGGCACAGCTCAACAAATCCACCTTAGTAAAATCCATCGCGATTTTCGATGCCAATAATCAACTCTTTGTGACCTCCCACTATCACAAAGACTTTGAGATTATGCGCTACAAAGAAGCCCTCAACACGCTGCATAAAACCGAAATTGAACATGTGGACGACAGCCTTATTTTACGGACGCCCATTTTTGCCACAGGCCCCATTGCTGCTCCCGCTAATTACGATATCCAGACAGACGATGGTCATCTTTTAGGTTATATCTCGATAATAATCAATAAAGAACGCGCCTTGTTAGAGCAACATAGAGCCGCTGTCGCCGCCTTTATTATCGTGTTGATCGGCGTGCAGTTAAACCTGCTATTTACTTTCCGGCTAGTGAAAAACGTCACTCAGCCCATTACTGAAATGGTGCGCGTCGTCGCTAAAATCCGTGAAGGTAAATTAGACGCCCGCTTAGATGGCAACTTGATTGGTGAGCTGGACTTACTCAAACGCGGCATCAATGCCATGGCAGGTTCGTTGTCGGAATATCATGATGAGATGCAGCAAAATATCGACCAAGCAACGTCGGATCTGCGGGAAACCTTAGAGCAGATTGAAATCCAAAACGTCGAGCTGGATTTAGCTAAAAAACGCGCCCTAGAAGCCAGCCGAATTAAATCTGAATTCTTAGCGAATATGTCCCACGAGTTACGTACGCCACTCAATGGTGTTATCGGTTTTGCGCGGCAATTAGTCAAAACACCATTGCATTCGAGCCAAGTCGATTACATCAAGACCATAGAACGCAGCGCCACTAACCTGCTGGGTATCATCAACGACATTCTCGACTTTTCTAAACTCGAAGCCGGTAAAATGGTGTTAGAAAACATGCCCTTCGGCCTTAGGGAAACCATAAGCGATACGATTACCTTGATCTCGGGCAGCGCACAGGCCAAAGGCCTAGAACTCGTCGTCGATATCGCCCCCAACGTGCCCGACAATGTCAATGGCGATGCCATGCGCGTATGCCAAATCATCAATAACTTGGTTGGTAACGCGATTAAATTTACTGACTCTGGCAGCGTGATGGTCAAAATCGAACTGCAGAGCCAATCGGATGAACAAGTGGTACTGCGCTGTGATGTGGTCGACACAGGTATTGGTATCGATGAAAGCCAACAGGACTTTTTATTCCAAGCCTTTGGCCAAGCAGACTCGTCGATTTCGCGCCGCTTTGGTGGCACTGGCTTAGGTTTAGTGATCACTAAACGTTTAGTGAATCAAATGGGTGGCCAAATCGGCTTTACTTCATCCCCAGAAAAAGGCTCAAACTTCTGGTTCAGTTTGCCGCTCGGCTTAGGTCAATTCCAAATCGGTGACTCACTGCCACTCGAAAAACTCAAAGACAAAACCATACTATTTTACGAACCGCGAGTACTCACCCACGCAGTATTAAGCCGCCAATTGAATCAATGGGATACAAAAGTCACCCATCATCAGCATATACCAAGCTTGTTGACTACGCTCGCCACGGCTGAAGCGCCATACGACTATGTTCTCTTGAGTTGCCATGGGTTTAGCGATTCAAAACAACTGGTGAGTACACTAAACTTGGCGAAGACCAAAACAGATTGCCTTATAGTGCTATACGATTGCCAAGAACAGGATGCCTTAACCCAATTTATTCGCCCGAATGCCGATGTGGTGTTGTCTCTGCCAGTCAGTGAGCATCAGCTTGCGCGCAACTTACTCTATCCACCGATGGAGTACGACATCATAGCCCCTGCGACAATATCAACGCCGGTTGCGCGCCAATCCTTAACCGTGCTAGCGGTAGATGATAACTTTGCCAACTTAAAACTGATTGATACTTTACTCAGCGAATTAGTGACGACTGTGGTTGCCGTCAACAGTGGTGATGAGGCAGTTAAACAGGCGAAGACTCGCACCTTCGACTTGATTTTTATGGATATCCAAATGCCTGGCACAGATGGCATTAGCGCCACGAAGCAAATTCGCCAAGGCTCGATGAACCGCAACACGCCGATAATTGCCGTGACAGCCCATGCCATTGCCGAAGAACGCGAACTGATTTTAGGCAGTGGTATGGACGGATATTTACCTAAACCTATTGATGAAGCGGCGCTCAAAGACATTATTCATCGCTGGATCACTCGACCTAAGTTCACCCATTTTGACCTGCATACGCTGAACTGGGATTTATGCTTAACCCAAGCCAATCACAAGGCCGATCTCGCCTTAGATATGCTCAGAATGTTGCTCGACTCATTGCCGCAAACCGTGGCGACGATTCAAACGGCACTAAGTCAAAACGATCACCCTGTCATGCTCAGTACTATCCATAAACTGCATGGTGCGAGCTGCTACTGCGGCGTGCCCACCACACAAAGGTTATGCCAAGAAATTGAATCGGCACTAAAACGTGAAACATCGGTTGAAGATCTCGAACCCGAAATACTAGAGTTACTTGATGAGTTAACTAAGGTAGAATCTGCGGCAAATCAAGTGATATCACAGCTATCAGCGGAAATAACAGATGACCAAAAAAACGGGCTTCTTTAAACGTCTCAAGGCGTTAACACTGCCACAAAAACAACTCTTTGCCACTGCACTTTGCCAACGTATGTTGCCCAACTATCAACTGTTTTCCGAAGTCTGTGAGTTTGGCGATCCTACAGTGTTGAGTACCGCATTAGAACTATTGTGGCAATCCCAGTACGACTCCAAGCTCAAATTCAATGTCGATGTGCATCTGCAACGCCTGGAAGATAACACCCCAGATCCTGCTGATTTTGAAGCCTATGGCGTCTATCCTGCTATGGATGCAGTGGTCGCCATATCGACCTTACTGGGTGCGATTCAAGGCAAAATTGAAGAAGACATAGTCAATATCAGCAAATTATCATCCAGCACAGTGGCTAACTACATCGAAGCGATCAGCGATGTCGATTTGGTGGATGAAGCATTAGATGATTTCGTTTTCGCCCATGAAGTCATGGAGGAAGAGAAAGAATTACAAAATTCTCTGCTGGAAATTATTGAAGAAAATCCGAAGATCACCGCAGAACTGGTCAAAGGTTTACGCAAAGACATTATCGAAGCTGGCGTATCAAATATCGGTATCAGCGTAGCTTAACTGATGAGGTGCTTGGGGTTACTCAAGCACCTATTATCCATGCAGAATAAGAAAGGGATCATCGTTTTACACCCTCACCAACGAATCCCGTCAAAGATATCCAGTTGCTATAAATAGCATCAATAAAGATTGAGTTATTCCAATGAGAAAGATTGTTTATCAAGGATTTATCTTAACCAATAGCGAAGGACGCACCGACAGTTGGAAACTGACCATCAAAGATCAACAGCGTATCGGTTCTTTATTTGAACTACGGCGTTTAGTGGGATACTTCTTAGAACTCGGCATACTGCCCGCGACACGCTCCAGCCTGCAAGACGCAAAACAAACGCAAAACACCATGAGCAAAAACACCGTAAAACCTAAAAGACGCTAAAAATCAGTTCCCTTATTAAAGAATAACTCGGTTAAATCAACGCATAGAGAATAACTCTGGCGCCTTTGACTGCATAAACTCAATAAAGACTCTTACCTTTAGCGGCTGCTGGCTGCGCTGATGATATAAAATCGAAATCCGCCTCTGCTCGCCAATCCATTCCGGCAGTAATACTTTAAGTTTCCCTTCTTTAATCTGCTGTTTTACAAACAGTTCAGGACCATACAAGATCCCGCCATGGCCTAAGGTCGCCTGAATCGCTCCGTGTAAGTCCGTGAGGGTGAGCTTAGTCGGGCCATTAAAATAAAAAGACTCGCCGCTTGGATGCTTTAAATGCCAATTAAACAGCGGCCAGACTTTTATCAGTTGATGGGCTTCAAGATCATCGGGATGCACAAGTTTAGGTGCCTGAGCCAAATATTCTGGTGTGGCAAACAGGCAATAGTCGAGCTCGCCTAAGGTACTCGACACCCAAGAAGAATCAGGCTGAGCTCCGCCAACAATCGCCACATCTATGCCTTTGTCGATCAAATCTACTAACTCATTACTCTGGGAAATGTGCAAACGGATATCAGGATACAAACGGCCAAACTCATTCAATGCTTGAATAAACACGATGGAAATAATCGAAATCGGCGCGGCGATGCGTAAGGTTCCCTCGGGTTTATCACTGCCTAAACCACTTAGTTCATCAAATTGAGCAACCACACTCTGGTAGCGTTGAAAGAGCGCCAGCCCTTCCTCTGTCAGTCGCAACTTGCGGGTGCTGCGCATAAAAAGCTGTTTATCGAGCTTCTCTTCCAACTTCGCTAACTTGCGGCTCACAGTGGCGATGGGCATATCGAGCTCTTTCGCCGCCTGCGAAAAACTGCCCGCATTGACTAAATGCACAAAAAGATAGACAAGTTGTAGTTCAGCGCCTAAATCATCACTCATTGCATATCCTAATTTCACATATTGGGTATTGACGTTAAAACGCTAAATTCACTAAGTGATTGTGTTTTAAACATTGAATTATTCACTTATACGACCATAGCGCAATAGCCTTAGATTGAAATGGTATGTTATTTTGTGGCGAGTTTTACTGCGCTGGCGCTAACTCTGGCTTTAAAGTGGCATAAAAAGAAGCAAGTGCTGTAACTCTGTCCACCAAGAATCATAGCGATAGTAAAATGACGACGGTGGACGAGTTTATTCAAATTTAATCGTAAAGGATGAGTGAGGGAAATGACCATTTTAACCCCTCTGTTTGCCGTCTTCGGGATCATGTTGCTCGGTACACTAGTGCAAAAACTAAAACTCTTGCCCGTCGATACGGATCAAGTGCTAAACCAATATGTCTACTATATTGCGTTCCCTGCAATCATGCTTATCGCCCTCGCCCAGCAGCCGATTGACGAGATTTTGCAATGGGGATTTATTGCGGGCTACAGCACAGCTATGGTAATCACTTATCTTGTCTGCCTTGGGCTATCGCTGATCGCTAACCCTAAACAGCATGCGGTTGCCGCTATTCGAGCCCTCAATGCCACCTTTGGTAATACGGCATTTATTGGTATTCCACTGCTCATCATCCTCTTTCCGCAGCAGCAAAGTGCGTTAGTCGCCGCCGCGATTGCCAGCTTATTATCCGTGTTGATGTTTGCCGTCGCCTTAGTCTCGATGGAACTGGCCACTAACACCCAAAGACAACACCACGCCTTAGTCATAATGGCGATGGCGGTAGGTAAAAACCCTATCGTTATTGGTAGCTTAATTGGCGTCGGCATTTCGGCGCTAGAGATAAAACTGCCGTCAGGGCTGGCACTAATGATCCAGCAAATAGGCAATACTTCAAGCCCCTGCGCCCTATTTGCTATCGGCATGGTACTCGCCAAAGCGATGCGCTACCAGAAAGATAGCAGCGTATTTAGCCCCAAGAATTTTATCGAACTGAGCCTTATCAACCTTTTCAAGCTGGCTATCCAACCGGCACTCGTCTACTTTATGCTTAACCGTTTTGGCGTAAGTGGTGACTACCTGATCATGGGCGTGATCTTGAGCGCACTGCCCACCGCGGCTAGCGTGTACTTACTCGCCCAGCGTTATAACACTCAGGCTTCAACCAGTGCTCAAGGCATTCTATTTGGCACCTTAGTCACTTTCTTCAGTTTACCTATCTTAGAAAGCTTAGTAAGAACCTATGCATAATCAGTTAATTAAAAATATTTACTACCGATAATGCCGATTATTTACCCAAGCCACTTTACTGTATATAAAATCAGTATATACTGTTTATCAATACAGTGGTTTGGTATGTTTTTCGACAGGAATTCACTATGCTTTGCCAACTCAGCATTAATAACTTCGCTATCGTCCGTTTTTTAGAACTGGATTTTCGCCCCGGTATGACCAGCATCACAGGTGAAACCGGTGCGGGTAAATCGATTGCCATCGATGCGCTAGGCCTATGCCTAGGCAATCGCGCCGATGCCAGCAGTGTTCGTCCCGGAGCCAATAAAACCGAGGTCAGCGCCCGCTTTTCCTTGGATGATATTCCACTGGCGAAACGTTGGTTAGAAGATAACGATCTTGAACTCGATGATGAGTGCATACTACGTCGGACGATTGGTAGCGATGGCCGTTCACGCGCCTACATCAATGGTAATCCAGTGCCGCTGACGCAGCTAAAATTACTGGGTCAGTTGCTTATCGGTATTCACGGTCAACATGCGCACCATGCAATGTTAAAAAGTGAACATCAACTCACCCTGCTCGACAGTTATGCCAACCACAGATTACTTATCGATACGGTTGCCGCCAGTTTTCAACGCTGCAAGCAAATTGAGGCTGACCTAAAACAACTCGAAGCCTCACAGCATGAACGTATTGCCCGTAAGCAATTAGTGCAATATCAAGTAGAAGAACTCGATGAGTTTGATCTTAAAGTTGATGAGTTCGATGAAATTGAGCAAGAGCACAAACGCTTAGCCAATGGCACTGAGCTCATTGATACCTGTCAGGCGAGTCTTGATCTACTGACAGATGGCGAAGAAAATAATATTGAGTCACTACTTAATCGCGTCGTTTCCCTTGCAGAAGATCTGCAAGGCTACGATCCCGCATTAAGCAATGTCAGCACTATGTTGAATGATGCCTTAATCCAAGTACAAGAAAGTGCAGGCGAATTACAGCACTATTTGAGTAAGCTTGAACTCGATCCGACCCATTTCGCCTATTTAGAAGAACGGCTATCAAAAGCCATGCAACTAGCGCGTAAGCATC
Source organism: Shewanella sp. SM29 (assembly GCF_025654245.1). NCBI lineage: Bacteria > Pseudomonadati > Pseudomonadota > Gammaproteobacteria > Alteromonadales > Shewanellaceae > Shewanella > Shewanella sp. SM29. The sequence continues at coordinate 218,960 of NZ_JAKKRN010000001.1, read as the reverse complement.
ATGTTAGCCCGAATAAACTGGCCGAGCATCATTTAGCATTAAAGGCTGAGCTAAGCACCTTAGACAGTGATGAAAGTAAACTTGAAGAAATTCAGCTTCAAGTCGAAGCAAGTAGAGCCGCTTACCTTAGCAATGCGCAAAAGCTCAGCCAAAGCCGTGCCCGCTATGCTAAAGAACTCGACAAACTGGTGACTCAGTCAATCCACGAACTGAATATGCCTAAGGGTAAATTTACGATCGAAGTCAATTTCCACCCCGAGCAAATGTCAGCCAATGGCAGTGACAATATCGAATTTATGGTAACCACTAACCCTGGCCAACCTTTACAACCGATTTCGAAAGTCGCGTCTGGCGGTGAGCTCTCACGGATAGGGCTAGGGATCCAAGTGATTACCGCGAAAAAAGTTGCCACACCGACATTAATTTTCGATGAGGTGGATGTCGGGATTTCCGGCCCCACCGCAGCAGTGGTTGGCCGCATGTTACGCAGCTTAGGGGAATCGACCCAAGTACTGTGCGTGACTCACTTGCCGCAAGTTGCGGGCAATGGTCATCAACACATGTTCGTCGATAAATTTAATAAGGCAGGCAGTACTGAGACCACAATGAAATCGCTCGATCGTGAGCAGCGTATCCAAGAGCTTGCAAGACTGTTAGGTGGCGATACTATCACCAGCAATACCCTCGCGAACGCAAGGGAACTGCTGCAATAGTAGTATGGATCAGATAACGAATAAGGTCGCTAAACGCTTGAATCTACACACTCTATATCACAAGCTAAGGGGCTATATCAAAAACTAAGGGTTAGTTGTTGACCATGCTAACTAACATGCCGGGTTAACTATCATGTTAGGTTAGCGATAATGTTAGCTAAAACACCAGACTAGCCCTTGCAGACAAATAAACGAAAACACGCCCGCTAAGACATCGTCAATCATAATGCCAAAGCCACCATGAACTTTGGCATCGAGCCATCGAATAGGCCAAGGCTTGATGATGTCGAAAAAGCGAAATAGACCAAAGCCGACTAACAACCAACCCCAACCTGCTGGTGCCGCTATCATAGTGATCAGTAGCCCAACCACTTCATCCCACACAATCGCACCGTGATCGTGAACACCCATATCTTGAGCGGCTTTACCGCAGATATAAAATCCCGCAAATGCGCTCAATAAGGTTAAGCCGATATACCAAGTGAGCGGTAATGGCGCCATCAATAAATAGAGGGGAACTGCGGCCAAAGTACCGAAGGTGCCAGGCGCTTTAGCGGCGAGCCCGCTACCGAAACCGAGTGCCAAAAAGTGGACAGGATTTTTTAATGACAGGCGCGTTAGCACCTGATCCTTTGACAACCATTTCATTAACATGCTCTTCGCTTAAAAGTGCTCGAAACCGTGATACGGCGGCGTAAACGGCTCACCATTAAGTTGCAACTTGAGCTTACTACCTGCACAAATTTGTCCAACGCGAACAAACTTTGCTCCTGCATGGCTCAACGCTGTCTCAAGCGCACCTTTTTGCGCTTCAGGAACGGTGAACAGCAGTTCATAATCTTCGCCCCCCGTAAGCGCATAACCTAAGGCATGCTCCTCGCTGACGGTATCTTGCATCGCGCGTGAAAGCGGGATGCAATTAACATCCACCACAGCACCAACTGCCGAAGCCTTAAGCACATGACCGATATCCGAGATAAACCCGTCGGAAAGATCGATTGCACTGGAGGCAAGCGAACGCAAAGCTTGACCCGCTAAGACTCTTGGTGTTGGACGATAATGGCGATTAATCAGGAATTCTTTATGCTCGGCTCTAGCCTGTTGCGCGCCGCGAATGATATCCAGACCTAAAGCCGAATCTCCGAGCGTGCCCGTGACATAAATCCAATCACCGGCTTTAGCACCATGACGCGTGAGTGCCTTACCCTGTGGGACTTGGCCGTGCACAGTGATGCTAATCGCCCGTGGACCACGAGTCGTATCGCCGCCAATTAAGGCGATGCCATAGTAATCGGCCGCTTCAAATAAACCTTCACTAAAGCCACTTAGCCAAGTCTCATCGACTTCGGGTAGCGTTAAGGCAAGCGTCATCCACGCGGGTTCAGCGCCCATGGCAGCCAGATCAGATAAATTTACCGCTAAGGCTTTGTAACCTAAGGCAGCAGGAGGCATATCGGGGAAGAAATGGACATTTTCAACTAAGGTGTCACAGGAGATAGCGATCGACTTGTTTTCTGCAGGTTGCACTAAAGCGCAATCGTCACCGATGCCAAGCTTCACATCACGGCGAGTGGGGCCGCGGTTGCTAAAATAACATTCAATTAATTGGAATTCTTTCACTGTACAGTTTGGCACGACTTACATCGGCCACCTTTGTTAGCAATGAAAAACGGTATCCTAAGATACCGTTTGTCTTTATTACTTGCGTGCAACCAGTTTGTCGAGCAGTCCGTTCACAAACTTATGACTCTCGTCCGCACCGAAAGCTTTTGCCAACTCAATCGCTTCGTTAATCGCGACCTTGTATGGCACATCTTTACGGAAAGTAAGCTCATAGGTCGCTAAACGAACTATGGCTTTCTCTACTGGAGACACTTCATCAATCGGGCGTTCCAGATGCGGGATGATCAGCTCATCCAATTGGGTTTTCTTCGTTGCAACGCCTGAAAATAGCTCACGAAAATAAGCTACATCAACACCGTCGAGACTTTGTTCAGTTAAAAACTCATGCTCGACATCGGCAATATTATTCCCGCTTAGTTGCCATGAATAGATGGCTTGAACGGCTAAACGGCGGGCCTTGCGGCGCTCAGAAGGCTTCATTATTTTTCCTACTATAACAACTGTTGTTCAAGTTCTTGCAGAACATTGACCATTTCAAGCAGGCTTAAAGCAGCTTCGCCGCCTTTGTTACCCGCTTTGGTACCTGAACGTTCAATCGCTTGTTCAATGGTATCAGTGGTCAAAACACCGAAAGCAACAGGCAGATCAAATTCTAAAGCAACTTGAGCTAGACCTTTATTACATTCGCCTGCAACAAAATCAAAATGAGGAGTACCACCACGGATCACCGCACCTAATGCGATAATACCGTCGAATTTACCACTGGCAGCTACGCGACGCGCAGCTAGCGGCAACTCAACCGCACCTGGTACACGGACAACAGTGATATTGTCGTCGCTGACTTGGCCAAAACGTTTCAGCGTGTCAAGTGCACCTTCAAGCAAGCTCTCAACTAAAAAGCTGTTGAAACGCGAAATTACAATCGCAACTTTGGCATTTTTCGCTTCGATATTACCTTGAACTACGTTCATTATCTTACCTAATTTAGCTAAAGCACCCAGCTCGGGGCGAAAAGTGGCGACATGATATCACAGCCAATTGCCCAGAGCCCTATGCAAATTATCAGAAATTGTTAATTTTACTTCAGTGTAACTTTGGGTTTCAGTCCGCCACATACTCAGTCACTTCAAGGCCAAAGCCTGAAAGTGAATGGTAGCGTTTAGGCGAGCTGAGCAGACGCATCTTAGTCACGCCAAGGCTAGCGAGAATTTGCGAGCCAACACCCACTCGGCGCGACGTCCCCTGCCATTTTGCAGAAGCAGGCGCTTGGCCTTGATCTTCAGCTTCAAAGGCTTTCACCTTAGAGAGGATTTCACAGGGATGTTCTTGATTCCCGAGTAAAACCAATACACCACCTTCTGCAGAAATACGCTCCATCGCCTTTTCGAGTGGCCAGCTGCGTTGCTGATCGCGCTCTGAGTGGAGTAAATCGTTGAAGGTATTTTGCAAATGCACGCGCACCAAACAATCTTCTTTCACCTCACCTTTGACTAAGGCAAAGTGCAGTTGATTGTCGATAGTGTCTCTGAAGGTCACCATGTCGAACTCACCGAAACGGGTCGGTAATTTGCATTTAGCTTCACGCACAACCGTGGTTTCTTTGGTGTTGCGATACTCGATTAAAGCCGCGATAGTGCCGATTTTGATGCCATGCAACTCGGAGAAAATCTCTAAATCTGGGCGACGTGCCATAGTGCCGTCTTCGTTCAAAATCTCAACGATAACGCCCGATGGCTCAAGTCCCGCAAGACGGGCTAAATCACAGCCAGCTTCAGTGTGGCCTGCGCGGGTTAATACGCCGCCGTCCTGTGCCATTAGCGGGAAGATGTGCCCTGGTTGCACTAAATCAGATGCTTTAGCCTCTTTAGCCACAGCCGCTTTCACCGTTACAGCACGATCGTGGGCCGAAATACCGGTAGTCACACCTTCCGCCGCTTCAATAGAAACCGTAAAGTTAGTCGAGAACTGGGCGTTATTATTCGTCACCATTAAAGGCAGGTTTAACTGCTGGCAACGGGCTTTAGTCATGGTCTGGCAAATGAGCCCACGGCCATATTTCGCCATAAAGTTAATCGCTTCTGGCGTGACCATTTCGGCCGCCATGATCAAATCACCTTCGTTTTCTCTGTCTTCGTCATCCATCAAAATAACCATTTTGCCTTGACGAATATCTTCGATGATCTCTTCTATACTGTGCAGCGCCATTGTAGGACCTTCTGATTTTGCTGTTATTATGAAATTCTATACCTAAATAACCTAAGCTGCCGATAAGCTTAAGTTAAATAATCTGCTCCTGTGCACTAACGCACAAAGCCGGCACGGGCTAACATTTCCATGGTGACACCGCCGCTCTTGCTGTCTTTGCCATCATAATTCATCAAGCGTTCAAGATAACGGGCGATTAAATCCACTTCGATATTCACCTTATCGCCCGCTTGCAGGTCGATTAACGTGGTTTCCCCCGCGGTATGCGGCACTATGGTCAAGCGGAATCGACTGCCGTCCACTTCGTTAACCGTCAAACTCACGCCATCAATGGTGATGGAACCTTTATGGGCAATGTAACGCCCAAGCTCTGCGGGTGCGGCTAGCCAAAACTCGATAGCTTGACCACGCACTAAGCGTTGCTCAACCGTTGCAATACCGTCTACATGGCCACTGACCATGTGGCCGCCTAAACGTGTGGTTGGGGTGACGGCTTTTTCAAGATTCACCTTAGTACCCACTTTGTAGTGAGCAAAGCCGGTTAGACTCACTGTTTCGGCAGAGATATCAGCCACATAACCGTCGGCTAATTGCTGCACAACCGTTAAGCACGCACCGTTAGTGGCAATGCTGTCGCCTAAACGCACATCGTTTAAATCCAGTTTGCCGCTCGCCACGGTCAAACGAATATCATCGCCTTTACGCTCCAGTTTGCGCAGGGTGCCAACAGCTTCAATAATCCCAGTAAACATGGTTAACTCACTTATTCGATAAAGAAGTAATAAGGCATAAGACTCAAGGTTTAACGGTTATCTTGCCCTAATTAAATGAAGAAGTATCAAGCATAACGCTCAAGGTTAAACGGTTATCTTGCTCCAATTCGATTTAGATAAAGAGGTATCAGGCTTAACGCTCAAGATTAAACGGGTATCTGGCCCTAATTTGCGCTCATCGACCAACATTAATGCAGGAATTTGCGCCATGGTTTGATAATCGGGTAGCTGCAGCAGATTACGCCCTTGCCCGCCGAGGATTTTCATCGCTTGGTACAGCACTAACTCATCGGCCAGACCCTGCGCTAAAAATGCGCCCGCTAAGGTTGCACCCGCTTCCACCAGCACGTGATTACAACTTTGGCCTAAATAGCTTAATAGTTCAGGCAATGAGACGCGACCTGCAATTGCAGGTAACACGAGGCAACTCACATGGGAGGGCAATTGTGCTTGAAAGTCTGCGGGATAAGCCACGGTCGAGACCAAGAGTATGGGCGATACGATAGTCAAGCAGGCGGCCGATAACGGCAAACGGGCGCGACTGTCGAGTATGACTCTTAATGGCTGTAGTAATTGCGCCTCGGTTACACTGTCTTTTAAGCTGCCAAGTTCCTGATAACGCACATTGAGTGAGGGATCGTCCGCCAATATGGTTTCAATCCCAGTGACCAAAGCGCAGGAACGTAAACGTAATCGCTGCACGTCGCGGCGAGATTCTGGACCGGTTATCCATTTAGACACACCGTTAGACAGCGCAGTTTTACCATCGAGACTCGCGGCTAATTTTACAGTGACTCTAGGTAAACCTGATTCCATACGCTTCATAAAGCCTAAATTCAAGGCATAGGCTTCATCACGGTGTAATCCCACATCCACTTCAATACCGGCGTCGCGCAGCATTTTAATACCGCGCCCAGCCACTTGCGGATTAGGATCTTCAACCGCCACCACCACACGCTTAACGCCAATATTGATCAGCGCCAAGGCGCAGGGCGGCGTGCGGCCATAATGACTGCAGGGCTCTAGGGTGACATAGGCGGTTGCGCCACGGGCATGTTCACCAGCCATACGTAGTGCGTGCACTTCGGCGTGGGGCTCACCCGCTTTTTGATGATAACCTTCACCGATGATTTGGTTATCGTTAACGATAACGCAGCCCACACTGGGATTGGGTCTCGTGGTGTAAAAGCCTTTGCGCGCCAATTGAATCGCGCGGCTCATCATTTGGGTATCGAGTACGGACCAACTTATGTTCAAGCTCATGTTCAACCCTGTTGTTAAAGGTTTCGGCTTTCACCAGTCTTATAAAATCTTTCTTTTCATGCTGTTAGCAACTGCACGCCTGCCTTTTTAGGCGACAAAAGCTGAATAACTACTTTTGCAGTTTGGCGATGGCTTCGCCAAATTCAGACACGTCTTCGAAGGCACGGTACACAGAAGCGAAACGTATGTAGGCGACTTTATCGAGGCTCATCAATTGCTCCATCATTAAGTTACCCACCATTTCTGACGGCACTTCCCGCTCGCCAGTGGCGCGCAGAGTAGACTTGATTTTGCTGAGTGCTTGCTCGATTTCATCCATAGATACGGGACGTTTTTCAACGGCGCGCAACATGCCACCTTGGAGTTTTTCTTCATCGAAGGGTTGGCGTGAACCATCGCGCTTAATCACCCTAGGCATGACTAATTCGGCGCCTTCGAAGGTGGTAAATCTTTCATGACATTCGGTGCATTCTCGGCGACGGCGCACTTGGTGGCCTTCTGCCACTAATCGGGAATCGATGACTTTAGTATCTGTCGCGCTACAAAATGGACAATGCATTGAGCCTCCTGCCAGTGAATGGTCGTAAAGCGTTAATAGGTTTACCTGTTAAATCTCAGTCAAACGCTATGGATTTAAGCCTAAGATTTTACCAATAAAAATGGCCGCTTAATGCGGCCATGGGATTTTATCCTATTTATGGGCTGAGGTTAACCACCTGATGCTTGTTAGGCTCAGCACCACAAAAAGGAGACTATTTACAGATTAACCGTAAACAGGGAAACGTGCACACAGTGCCAGTACTTGGCCCTTAACACGCTCAATCACTACAGGATTACTTGCATCATCAAGGATGTCACAAATCCAGCCAGTCAGCTCTTTCGATTCCGCTTCTTTAAAGCCGCGGCGCGTAATGGCTGGCGTACCGATACGCACACCTGAGGTCACAAAGGGTGAACGTGGGTCGTTTGGCACTGAGTTTTTGTTCACGGTAATGTTAGCGCTACCTAAGGCGGCATCGGCTTCTTTACCCGTTAAGTCACGACCAATCAGGTCAACTAGCATTAAGTGGTTGCTGGTTCCGCCAGAGACGATTTTGTAACCGCGCTCAAGGAACACTTCAACCATAGCTTTAGCGTTGTTAACCACTTGCTGTTGGTACACTTTAAATTCTGGCTCTAGGGCTTCTTTGAACGCCACCGCTTTACCGGCGATAACGTGCATCAATGGGCCACCTTGACCGCCTGGGAATACCGCAGAATTCAACTTTTTGTACAAGTCTTCATCGTCAGCAGCAGATAGGATCACGCCACCACGAGGACCCGCTAAGGTTTTGTGGGTCGTAGATGTCACAACATGCGCGTGTGGTACTGGGTTTGGATAAACGCCCGCAGCAATAAGACCGGCAACGTGTGCCATATCGACAAATAAATAAGCACCGATTTTGTCTGCGATTTCACGCATTTTTGCCCAATCAACGATACCTGAATAGGCAGAGAAACCGCCGATCATCATCTTAGGCTTGTGTTCTAAGGCAATACGCTCCATCTCGTCGTAGTCGATTTTGCCAGACTCGTCGATACCGTAAGGAATGATGTTGTACAGTTTGCCAGAGAAGTTAACCGGAGAACCGTGGGTCAAGTGACCACCATGAGCTAAGTTCATGCCCAGTACGGTATCGCCAGGTTTTAACAATGCCATGTAAACCGCGCTGTTTGCCTGTGAACCTGAATGAGGTTGTACGTTAGCGTAAGTTGCGCCAAACAGTTGTTTAGCACGTTCAATCGCTAAGGTTTCAACTACGTCCACATACTCACAACCACCGTAGTAACGCTTGCCTGGATAGCCTTCAGCGTACTTATTGGTTAACTGTGAACCTTGCGCTTCCATCACGCGTGGACTGGTGTAGTTTTCAGAAGCAATCAGCTCAATATGCTCTTCTTGACGCAGAGTTTCATTCTGAATTGCGTTAAACAGTTCCGGATCATAATCTGCGATATTCATATCTTTTTTCAGCATTGCTTACTCCAGCTGCCAATTCTTATAGGTAGGGTTGCGCGGTATTCTACTCGGAACGCGGTCACAATCCCAGTATTTGAAACATGAAATTCCTGCAGATAGTGCTTGAACTTGGCTCATTGTCGAGTTGAGTTCGGCGCGCAATCGAGTAGAATTAGCCGCATCATTAGTCACTTAAGATAGAGAAAAATGGCTCAGTTTGTTTACAGCATGCTGCGGGTGGGTAAAATTGTTCCGCCTAAGAAGCAGATCCTTAAAGATATTTCTTTAAGCTTTTTCCCCGGCGCCAAAATTGGCGTACTCGGCCTCAACGGTTCAGGTAAGTCGACGCTACTGCGCATTATGGCGGGTATTGACACCGAAATTGAAGGTGAAGCGCGCCCAATGCCGGGATTGAAAATCGGTTACCTGCCGCAGGAACCTAAACTCGATCCGAATCAAACCGTGCGTGAAGCGATTGAAGAAGCGGTTGCAGAGGCAAAAAATGCCCTAACTCGCCTCGATGCCGTTTACGCGGCCTACGCCGAGCCGGACGCCGATTTCGACGCCCTTGCGAAAGAGCAAGGCGAACTCGAAGCCATTATTCAAGCCCAAGATGCCCATAACTTAGAGTACGTCCTTGAGCGCGCCGCCAACGCCCTGCGTCTGCCTGATTGGGATGAAAAAATCGAAGTATTATCCGGTGGTGAACGTCGCCGCGTAGCGATTTGTCGTTTGCTGCTTGAAAAGCCAGAAATGCTGTTACTGGACGAACCGACCAACCACTTGGATGCTGAATCTGTGGCTTGGCTTGAGCACTTCCTGCAGGAATATGCTGGTACTGTGGTCGCGATTACCCATGACAGGTACTTCCTCGACAATGCTGCTGGCTGGATTTTAGAACTCGACCGCGGTGAAGGTATTCCGTGGGAAGGTAACTATTCTTCATGGCTTGAGCAGAAAGATGCCCGTCTGAAGCAAGAATCGGCTACCGAAAGCGCTCGCCAAAAGACCATTGCCAAAGAATTGGAATGGGTACGTCAAGGCGCGAAAGGCCGCCAGTCTAAAGGCAAGGCCCGTATGGCACGCTTTGAAGAACTGAACACTAACGATTACCAAAAACGTAACGAAACCAACGAGCTGTTTATTCCGCCCGGACCTCGTTTAGGTGACAAGGTTATTGAAGTGAATAACCTGACCAAATCTTACGGTGACCGCGTTTTGATCGACAACCTGTCGTTCTCTGTGCCTAAGGGCGCGATCGTCGGCATTATCGGTGCCAACGGCGCGGGTAAATCGACCCTGTTCCGCATGTTATCCGGCGCAGAAAAGCCAGACAGCGGCAGCATTGAGCTGGGTGATACTGTGCAACTGGCCTCGGTTGAGCAGTTCCGCGATTCGATGAATGATAAGAACACCATTTGGGAAGAAATTTCCGGTGGTCAAGACATCATGCGTATCAACAACATGGAAATTCCGAGCCGCGCCTATGTAGGCCGCTTCAACTTCCGTGGTGGCGATCAGCAAAAAGTCATCGGTACTTTATCTGGTGGTGAACGTAACCGCGTGCATTTAGCCAAACTGCTGCAAGCGGGCGGTAACGTATTACTCCTCGACGAACCCACCAACGACTTAGACGTTGAAACCCTGCGCGCACTGGAAGAAGCGATTCTGGAATTCCCAGGTTGCGCTATGGTGATTTCGCATGACCGTTGGTTCCTCGACCGTATCGCGACCCACATTCTGGATTATCGCGACGAAGGTCAAGTGAACTTCTACGAAGGTAACTACACAGAATACTCGGCATGGTTGAAGAACACCTATGGCGCCGATGTGGTTGAGCCACACCGCTTGAAATACAAGCGGATGATTAAGTAGATCTAGAATCTAGGCAAGTGTAAATCTGAGGAGTTTAACTCGAAAGGGTTAAGCTCCTTTTTTATGGCATCCAATTACGCTATGAGTGCTGTAGACTTTGGCACTATTTCAAAGGTGCTATTTCAAACTAACACTATTTCAATTCAAGCTGGCAAAGTAGGCCACCAGCATGTCCATCATCACCCTAAGTGCAGGCTGCATGTGTTTGCGGGATTGATACACGCCATACACACCGAGGGACAGAGGCTTAAACTCAGTTAATAAAGGCACTAGCTGACCCGAGTCTAAATAGGGTTTCGCCGCCCAAACCGGCTGCATAGCAATTCCCTCACCAGCCAGCGTGGCATTAAGCACCACCATGGAATCATTGGCGCTGAAATTACCATTCACCGGCACGTTAAATACCTGACCTTGGTTTGACTTAGGATCGGAGTTCAACGCTTGAGCCTGTTTCGCCCCTACATCGGTTTTATAAAAGCGCCACATCACATCGCCAAAATAAGAATAGGTTAAACAGTTATGCTGAGTTAAATCCTCGGGATGCAGCACGGCGGCGCGCGCTGCAAGATAACTCGGTGCGGCGCACACCACAGACTCACACTCCCCTAAGCGCCTAGCGATAAGATTGGGATCGAGTTCATTGGTGATGCGAATAGCCAGATCAATACGCTCGGCGACTAAATCGACGGTTTGGCTGCTCACGTGGAAATTCACGCTCGCCTGCGGATAACTGGCTAAATATTGCTGTACCACGGGCGCTAAAATCTGATGCGCCAAAAACTGGGAGCAACTAATACGCAACAAGCCCCGCGGAATCGCCACAGCGGCGTGGCTTACCGCAGGCACTTCGTTAGCCAGTTCGAGCAGCCGATGGCAATAGTCCAGCACTTGCTCACCCGCGGGCGTTAAGCTGAGGCTACGCGTCGAGCGATGCAACAACCTAGCACCAGACCATTCTTCCATTTCGCTCAAGTAACGGGTCACCATAGAACGCGACATATCTAAGGCATTGGCGGCGCTTATCATGCTGCCGCGCTCAACAATAGTCACAAACACCTTAGCCGCTTCGAGTCTATCCATGATTTATCTCCACTCGCGTTCAATCAATAACGTTCAATCAATAACGTTTAATCACTCACTTTCAAATCACTCGAAGGTTCACTCACATACTCACGTCACCACATGAATAATAACTAAGAGTACACGCAGCCATTCGTCCGATTAATGCAACAAACATGGGCAGATACTCGCATTTATCTATTGATTATTGCAACCTATACTTAACTCACTTTTTGCAGCAGCTGCAAATCAATGAATGCTAAATCGAACCTTTTACTCTTTCATCCTGTGACTATAAGTGAGCCCCAAATGAACACATCGACCTATGCAATACGTAACACAGTTAACGCCACATTGAAGGCCTCGTCTAAAATCAGCCTAGCCGCCACCTTGTTGCTGGCGGGACTTAGCGCGGTCAATGCTGCGCCATTGCAAGTGAGCCATTTTAATCCGGGCGAAAACAGTATCTTTGCCGTGTCATCAAGCTTTATCAGCGGCGAGCGTGAAATGATGCTAGTCGATGCGCAATTTCAAAATAACGATGCCCAAACATTGGTCGACACCATCAAAGCCAGCGGTAAAAAGCTGACTCAGGTGTATATCAGCCATAGCGATCCTGATTTCTATTTCGGCTTAGCCGTGATTAAAAAGAATTTCCCCGATGCACAAATCGTCGCGACTCAAACCACTGTCGATGCGATTAAAGCCTCAATGGAAGGCAAACTCGCCTACTGGGGGCCGATTTTAAAAGATAATGCGCCAAGCGAATTAGTGTTACCTAAGGCGATTCACAGTGACACTTTTACTATCGACGGTGAGCAAGTGATTATCAAAGGTTTTAATGATAAACACCCTAAACACACTTTCCTGTGGGTGCCATCGGCAAAAACCATTACAGGTGGCGTGGAAGTATTTGATAACACGCATGTTTGGATGGCTGACACTCAAACAGCCTCTGAGCGTCAGGAATGGTTAACCCATTTAGATGCAATGGAAAAACTGCTGCCGACCACAGTGATCCCAGGGCACTATTTAGGCAAAGCGCGATTTAATACCCACGCCATCGGTTTTACTCGTGAATATGTAAAAGCCTTTGAAATCGCTGCAAAAGCCTCGAAAGATTCAGCTGAATTAATCCAAAAGATGCTGGCGCTATACCCACAAATGCCAGCCGATGCAGGGCTTGAGATCAGCGCCAAAGTTTACATGGGCGAAATGACCTGGCCTATGTAAGCCCAGCCATATCTATCTAGGCGATTAGATACAAGCATTTAAGTGCAAATAGTTAAAGACAGGCACGTGAGCGATTGCGTGCCATTTTTTAGCTAAATAACGGTACCAACCTAACTATTTTAATCGATTTTCTCAAAGGGTTTAAGTCGCTAATGTCGCGACGAACTTAAGCCAAAAGGTTTAACACTATGACTCAGCCAACAACTCATTCAGCAAATTCAGTCAACAGCGCACAGGCTGCCAAAGAGCGCACTCTGCACGCCATTATCGACCCTTTATGTGGTTGGTGTTATGCCGCAGCGCCTTTACTCGATGCCGCCGCAAAAGCAGGCTTTACCATTAAGCTCCACGGCGGCGGTATGCTCACGGGCCCAAGACGTAAACAAATCGATGCTAACTGGCGCGACTATGTTATGCCCCACGATCTGCGTATTGCCGAGCTAACTGGACAACCTTTTGGGGAAAACTATTTTGATGGTCTGCTGCGCGATACCACAATCGTACTCGACTCGGCGCCTCCTATTAAAGCCATGCTCGCAGTCGATGCTATGGGTGGCGACAGTTTGGCCTATCTACACTCAGTACAACTGGCCCATTACCGTGATGGTCACAGCGCCAGTGATGAAGGTAATCTCGCAAGGTTAGCCGCTGAACTTGGGCTCGACCCTATAGGCTTTGCGCAACATTATGCCCAAGGTGAAGACAAGCTATATGAGCATATTGTTGAATCTAGAGCATTACTGAATCTGATGGGTGCCCAAGGCTTCCCTTCAATGGCTATAGAGGATGATGACGGCAACATCACCGCCATTAATATCAACCGCTTTTATGGCCAACCCGCCCAGTGGTTAAGCCATCTTGAAGCACAGTTTGAGTCGTAATCATGCCAACGCTTAATAGTGTTCCAACAAGCTCTTTAGTGAGTGAGCCTGCTCAGTTAAATCTTATCGAAACAGCAAGGCAAACTGATGCGAATCTTGCACTTGTCAAAAGTACTTACGAGGGACATAGCTCAGCCGAAAATGCTAAAAATCTTGAGCATGCACTGGCAAATGACGCACGCTGGACAGAGGCGGCAGGTTTTCCCTATGCGGGCACTTACATAGGTTTTAGCGCGATAGCCGCCAATGTGTTCGCCCGCCTCGAAAAAGAATGGAATAACTATCGCGTCGATATCGAAGACTATGTGGCGCAGGGTGATAAGGTTTTTGCCTTCGGCACTTATTCAGGTACCTATGTCAAAACGGGCAAGTATTTTAGCGCCCGAGTCGCCCATTTATGGAAAATACACAGCGGAAAAATCGTCAGTTTCGAGCAGTTTGTTGATAGTTATACCGTCGTCAATGCCATGTAACTGCCAATACAATGTAACGACAGTCATGCACTTATAGACATGCAATGATGGAATAACTGAATAACGAGGCGGACAAGTTTACTTTAGCCAGCCTCACGACTTGCCGATGTTAAGCCTTATCCGTATGATTTAGTGTTTTGAATAGGTTGAGCACTTGACATTAAGTACTTAAGATTAAGCACTTGTGATTAAGCGTTTGGATTAAGCGCTTGAAATTGAATTCGTCAAGCTGCACGTTGAAGACTCATCAACTCAAGTGTCTAAAATGACAGAATGAATAACTAAAACAAGAACAAGGATGCGGTCTAATGCGAATCAATTCGATGCCAGTCGGGGCTCATCCAATCACGCTATCTATGACGCGACTTAGCCGAGCCAGCCAATGGATACTCAAGCAACAGAGAAAATTCACGCCCCTGTTATGGCTTGTCACCGCACTCCCCTTTACCTCACTGGCGTTGACCTCATTAGCGGCCAATGCAAGTGAAGCCGAGCTAGAGCTAAAAGTTCAAGAAAACAGCGTCACCGATGGCCCTTATGTGTTTTTAGATGACACTCAAAAGGACACTGCCTATTGGATTTGCCAGAGTGAGCTAAAACAAACGCCGATTGCGAAGGCGCAGTTAACTCGCCCTGCCAGTTGCGGAGAATTACCCCAACCGCACCTTCATACACAAACTGTCACGGTTGAACCAGATACCTTTACCCATATCAGCAAAATTGTCGCCCTTAGCGATGTACACGGCCAGTTTGATGTAATGATTAACTTGCTAAAAGCCCATCAGATTATCGACAAAGATAACCACTGGGCCTTTGGTGACGGTCATATGGTGATGACGGGCGACATGTTTGACCGTGGTCATCAAGTCAATGAAGTATTGTGGTTTTTATATTCCTTAGACCAAGAAGCCCAAGCTGCGGGCGGACGCTTACATCTACTCATGGGCAATCACGAGCAAATGGTGTTTCGCGGCGACTTACGCTACGTCAACGAACGCTATCAAGTCTCGGCAGATTTACTCAAACGCAGCTACGATGCGCTCTACAACAAAGACACCGAAATAGGCCAATGGCTTCGCAGCAAACATACCTTAGTCAAAATCAATAATATCTTGTTTATGCACGGTGGCATCAGCCCTGAATGGGTCGAGCGTAAATTAAATATCAGCGATGCTAACCAATTATTTCGTCAGCATTTAGATGATAAAAAAGCCGATTTAAAGCAAGACGATTTACTCAACTTTTTGTTTTTTACCAATGGTCCAACTTGGTATCGTGGCTACTTTAAAGATGAACTGAAAGAGTCAGATATCGATAGCATACTGAGCTATTTCAAGGTCGATCATATCGTCGTAGGGCACACATCGCAGGAACAAGTTCTTGGGCTTTATCATAATAAAATCATTGCGATAGATAGCAGCATTAAGAATGGTAAATCCGGTGAGCTGTTACTTATCGACGCCGGCAAACTCCGCCGAGGTTTGTATCAGGGTGAGCAGGTTTCGCTATAACCTGCCTCACTAATATCTTTTGCCCCAATACGTGCATGAGCTAGCGCCTTAATGCATGAATAAGTTAGGGCGCGAATGTATAAATAAGTAAAGGTAAAATGGACGCCCACCATGGTACTCAATCGGCATAACACTCAATCGTATGGCTCTCAATATACGCTCATCTTAATATCCATAAGTTCGCCTGTTTTAATTAACTCTGACTATACTCAAGCCAAGTGCGACTCACCTCACTGCTGGAGTAGAAATGGGGAAGAAATTACTCAGATTATCTAGCTTTTGCTTGTTTCTATTCAGCTTCTATCCCCCAGCATTTGCGGGGCGAGAACTCCATTTAGTCGCCACTAACTATCCTCCTTTTTATGCCGATGCTTTACCTGAACAGAGCGGCGTTGCGCAAGTCGTCAAAGAAGCTTTTAAACGTCAAGGTTACACTGCCAGTCTCAAGTTTTATCCCTTCGCCCGCGCGGCTTTACTCGTTAAAACTGGCCAAGCTGATGGCATCATTGGGCTCTGGTATCGTAAAGAGCGCGAGCAATGGGCCCAATATTCCGCACCTATCCAACCCGTACAAATTGTGTTTTATAAACGTAAAGATTCACCGCTGAGTTTCAGTCAACTTTCAGATCTTAAACCTTTCACTATCGGTATAGGTCGCGGTTACGCTAATCCACCAGAAATCTTCGCCGCTGGGCTTACCACAGAGGAAGGAAATTCGGATGAGATGAATCTCAAAAAGCTGTTTTTAAAGCGTATTGACTTAGTCTTGATTGGCCATAACTTAGCGAGGTATTTAATTAAAAAAGGACCAAGTGAATATGAGGGGGCCTTTGAGCAAGTCGGCCAACCCATAGCGACTGAGGTATTTCATTTAGGGATCTCTTTGGCTATGGCGGATCATCCGCAGTTAGTGACAGATTTTAATCAAGGTTTAGAGAGTATGCGACGCGATGGACGATTAGCGGCAATTTTAAGCCAATATCCTCAGGTTGAAACGACTCAAGCGCCGATTGAAAAAACGCGAACTGAAGCCCATCCCTAAAGTCCGTCCAGCTTTTAAAAAGCAATAGCAGTACAAAAAAACAGCAAAACCCTCGTTGAATTGTGCACAATGCTCAAAAAACACAATTTCTTTCATTTTCGTTCGCTTACCTTTACAAACTTTTACCCAACTGGCGTACGTTATTCACTAGAATAGCGCCATTAGAGCGATTACCTTTTTAAACTGCCTTTGCGCGAGATAATAATTACAATGAAAAAAACCATTATTGCCATTGCCCTGCTTGCGATTATCGCCACAGCGGTGAGTTTTAGTGATGTCCTTCAAGCGGCTAAACCCGAGAACGCGCCACATCTTATGCGTACCGTTCCTGTGGTCACGGGTGAAGTGATTGAATATCCATTAGCGCAATCTATCTCTCTTATCGGCAAACTCGCGGCTGAACGTGCAGTGATCATTGCACCGCAAGTCACAGGTAAGATTAAACAAGTCGCAGTGACCTCAAACCAAGCGGTGAAAAAAGGCCAATTACTGATCGAACTCGATGATATGAAAGCCCAAGCCGCCGTCGCCGAGGCCAATGCTTTCCTCAATGATGAAAAACGTAAACTCAAAGAATTTGAAAAACTGATCAGCCGTAACGCTATTACCCAAACCGAGATTGACGCACAAAAAGCCAGTGTTGATATCGCCCAAGCACGCTTATCCTCCGCCCAAGCAGATTTACATTACCACTCGCTGATAGCGCCTTTTGCAGGTAATACTGGCCTGATTAATTTCAGCGAAGGCAAGATGGTCAGCATGGGCACTGAGTTGATGTCGCTAGATGATTTGTCCAGCATGCGCCTCGACTTACAAGTGCCTGAGCATTTCCTATCGCAACTGAGTATTGGCATGCAAGTATCAGCCACCAGTCGCGCTTGGCCGAATGAAATCTTTACTGGCAAAATGGTAGCTATCGATCCCCGCGTCAATGAGGAAACCTTAAACCTCAAAGTACGAGTGCTATTCGATAATCCGAAGAAACGCTTAAAACCGGGCATGATGATGTCGTCAACCATCACTTTCCCAGCGATTTCAGCACCTATGGTGCCAGTACAAGCTCTTGAATATTCAGGAACTA
Source organism: Shewanella sp. SM29 (assembly GCF_025654245.1). Classification (NCBI taxonomy): domain Bacteria; kingdom Pseudomonadati; phylum Pseudomonadota; class Gammaproteobacteria; order Alteromonadales; family Shewanellaceae; genus Shewanella; species Shewanella sp. SM29. Next base: position 201,229 of record NZ_JAKKRN010000001.1, on the reverse strand, counting down.
AACGTTACGTATACGTAGTTAGCGCCGACCACATTGCCCACCGCACAGAAGTGACACTCGGGGCACGTATCGATAACCAAGTCTTAATCGAAAGCGGTTTAAACATAGGTGACAAAGTCGTGGTACAGGGCTTAGTCAATATGCGCGATGGCCTGCAAATCAATGAAGTCACGCTCGATGATAAAGCCTCAGCCCGTGCGACAGAGCTTTCAGGTCCTAAAGCAACGGAGACGAAATAATGTGGTTATCCGATGTTTCGGTTAAACGCCCTGTCGTTGCCATCGTTTTAAGCTTACTGCTATGTGTATTCGGCATAGTGTCGTTCACTAAACTGTCGATACGAGAAATGCCCGACGTCGAAAGCCCTGTGGTCACCATCAGCACCAGTTACTCGGGTGCGTCGGCGGCGATTATGGAAAGCCAGATCACTAAGACTTTAGAAGATGAGCTAACAGGGATCAGTGGTATTGACGAAATCACCTCGACCACACGTAACGGTAGCTCGCGTATCACAGTTAAATTCCTCCTCGGTTGGAACTTAACCGAAGGGGTCAGCGATGTGCGTGATGCCGTGGCCCGCGCCCAACGCAGACTCCCAGAAGATGCAAAAGACCCCGTCGTCTCAAAAGACAACGGCTCCGGCGAACCCTCAGTCTATGTGAACTTAAGCTCGAGTGTGATGGACCGTACTCAATTAACGGACTACGCCCAGCGAGTACTCGAGGACAAATTCAGCTTAATCAGCGGCGTGAGTTCTATCAGCATTTCCGGTGGCTTGTATAAGGTCATGTACGTCAAGCTCAGACCCGAACAAATGGCAGGACGTAATGTTACCGCCACGGATATTATCAACGCCCTGCGTAAAGAGAATATCGAAACGCCCGGCGGCCAAGTGCGCAACGACACCACAGTGATGTCGGTGCGTACCAAACGCTTGTACTACACGCCGAAGGATTTTGACTATCTTGTGGTGCGTACCGCCAGCGATGGCACGGCTATCTACTTAAAAGATGTGGCGGATGTGGCTGTTGGGGCACAAAACGAAAACTCGACCTTCAAAAGCGACGGCATAGTTAACATCAGTTTAGGCATTATTGCCCAGTCCGATGCCAACCCTCTGCTCGTTGCCAAAGAAGTGCATAAAGAAGTTGATCGCGTACAAGACTTCCTGCCCGAAGGCACTAGCCTAGTGGTCGACTTCGACTCGACCGTATTTATCGACCGCTCGATTAACGAAGTGTATAGCACCCTTTATGTCACGGGCGCCTTGGTCGTACTCGTGCTGTATATCTTCATTGGACAAGCACGAGCAACGTTAATCCCAGCGGTGACGGTTCCAGTATCTTTGATCTCGGCATTTATCGCCGCCAACATGCTAGGTTATTCGATTAATCTACTGACATTGATGGCATTAATCCTCTCCATCGGTCTAGTGGTGGATGATGCGATTGTGGTGGTTGAAAACATTTTCCACCATATCGAAAAAGGTGAAGAGCCCTTACTCGCCGCCTATAAAGGTACTCGAGAAGTGGGCTTTGCCGTTATCGCCACTACGGCGGTACTGGTGATGGTATTCCTCCCAATTTCATTTATGGAGGGCATGGTCGGACTACTATTTACCGAGTTCTCCGTGATGCTGGCGGTGTCAGTGCTGTTCTCCTCCTTAGTGGCACTCACACTTACGCCTGTACTAAGCAGTAAATTACTCAAAGCCAACGTCAAACCGAATCGCTTTAATCGTTGGGTCGACAGCGGCTTTGCTCGCATGGAAAGCGTTTATCGCGTCGCCGTGACTCGAGCGATTAAACTCCGCCTGCTCGCACCGCTAGTTATCCTCGCTTGTATCGGCGGCAGCGCTTGGTTAATGCAACAAGTACCGTCACAGCTTGCGCCGCAGGAAGACCGCGGCGTGTTGTTCGCCTTTATTAAAGGCGCCGAAGGCACCAGTTATAACCGTATGACAGCCAACATGGACATAGTCGAAGACAGACTCATGCCCTTGCTCGGTAAAGGTGTGCTGCGATCCTTCAGCGTACAAGCTCCCGCCTTTGGTGGCCGTGCTGGCGATCAAACTGGCTTTGTCATCATGCAGCTAGAAGATTGGGAACACCGCGATGTGACAGCGCAGCAAGCCCTTGGAATTATTAGCAATGCCTTAAAGGATATTCCAGATGTAATGGTTCGCCCTATGATGCCAGGCTTTAGAGGGCAATCGAGCGAACCGGTGCAATTTGTACTTGGTGGTTCGGACTATGCCGAACTGTTTAAGTGGGCGCAGATATTGAAAGAAGAGGCTAACGCTAGCCCTATGATGGAAGGGGCTGACTTAGACTATGCAGAAACAACGCCAGAACTCATTGTTACTGTCGATAAAGAGCGCGCCGCAGAACTGGGGATCAGTGTCGACCAAGTATCGGAAACCTTAGAAGTCATGCTGGGTGGCCGTACCGAAACGACCTTTGTTGATCGAGGCGAAGAATACGATGTGTATTTACGCGGTGATGAAAACAGTTTCAATAATGTCGGTGACCTGAGCCAAATCTACATGCGGTCAGCTAAGGGCGAATTAGTCACTCTCGATACTGTCACTCATATAGAAGAAATTGCCTCTGCACAAAGATTAAGCCACACCAATAAGCAAAAATCGATCACCCTCAAGGCTAACGTCAGTGAAGGTTACACCTTAGGTGAAGGCTTAAAGTTCCTTGACGCTAAAGCCATTGAACTATTACCTAAGGATATTTCGATTGGTTATACGGGCGAATCCAAAGACTTTAAAGAAAACCAAAGCAGTATCTTTATCGTATTTGGTTTAGCTTTACTGGTTGCCTACTTAGTATTAGCCGCACAGTTTGAGAGCTTTATCAACCCGTTAGTGGTGATGTTTACTGTGCCTATGGGTGTATTCGGTGGTTTCTTAGGACTACTGATCACGAGCCAAGGGATCAACATCTACAGCCAGATAGGCATGATCATGTTAATTGGTATGGTGACTAAAAACGGTATCCTCATCGTGGAATTTGCCAACCAATTGCGCGACCGCGGCTTTGAACTCGATAAAGCCATTATCGATGCGTCATCCCGTCGTTTACGGCCAATCCTAATGACAGCCTTCACCACCTTAGTGGGTGCTGTACCGTTAATTTTCTCGACGGGCGCGGGCTCAGAAAGCCGTATCGCTGTAGGTACTGTAGTGTTCTTCGGAATGGCGTTTGCGACCTTTGTGACCTTACTGGTGATCCCCGCCATGTATCGATTAATCTCGGCCACAACGCACTCTCCTGGTTATGTTGAAGCTAAGCTCGAAGCGGCGATTAAAGCACAAGAGTTAGCGGCACAAGAGGCGGCCGCAAAGCAGCAGGAACTCGCACCTAAAGCCTAGCGCTAATAATAACTGCAGAAGATCACAGAACAAAAAGCCAAGACACTCAGTGTCTTGGCTTTTTTATTGGTGTCTTAATCAAGTTTCCTTGCCCTACATAGGATATTGGGAATTTATCTATCCAATCACAACACAATTTCGGCCAGCGGATTTAGCGCTATACAACGCACTGTCTACCCGGAAAAGTGCGCTGCGCAGACTCTCATTATCTTGAACACAGATACAGCCAAAACTCATAGTCAAATTCAGTTGTTTATCTTGATAGAAAAAATCCGTCGACGCTAAATCTAAACGTAATTGCTCTGCAATTTGATATGTTTCATCTAAGGAGTAACCTTGTAAAACAATCAAGAATTCTTCACCTCCCCAACGTGCAATACAAGCAGCGGATTGCTGTAGCCCTTCAAGTAACCTTGCAACTTGTACTAAGACATCATCCCCACATAAATGACCAAACGTGTCATTAATGGCTTTGAAATAATCGACATCGCACATTAATAAGCAAAGGTCAGAGCCATTTGTGGTACTTAAGGCATTCTCCAACACTGCTTCCGCTTTACGGCGATTAGCGAGTCCAGTCAACACATCGGTATTAGACAAAGTTTGATTTTCATCAATAAGCAATTGTAAATCATGGATATCTCTCATCGTTACTATATGCAAGTCCGATTGATTCTCTGTGGTAATTTGTGCCGTGATCAAAAACCAACGGTACTCACCGTTACGACAAAGAATGCGAGCCTGCATTTCAGCCGTATCGATTCCTGCATTGATACTGCTTTCAACAATTTTTGCCCATCCTTCAACCATAGCTTGGCGCACTAAAGGATCTGGATACACAGTATTAAACCAAGCATCCATATCGGGAATATCGACTAATGTGTAGCCAATCTGTTCGATAAAGGCATGATTAACAAAACGATGGATCCGCTGTATACGGCCAGACATCTCATTCATGCGTGATTCTGAAAGCAGGATTGGAATAGGAATGAAATCTAAGCTTTTAAAGAGAATTACCTCACTGGTATTGCGTGCTGTCATTAACCTTCTCCGCTCAAATTCCAGACAAAGATCTGTTATCACATCCCAAACCTAATTGGGGCTAAAAGATGATAGATAAAATATAATTTAACGTTTGAATTTATTCAGAATTCAATCAAATACAACACGGTTACGGCCATCATTTTTAGCTTTATATAAAACGCTATCAACCCGAAATAATAGACTATGCAAGCTTTCAGCAACTTGATGCCCGACACACCCAAAACTCATGGTCAAATGCATATGCTGGCCATAGGATTGGTAATCCGTGGATTCAATATCACAACGCAACTTCTCGGCAAGCTCTATAGCGACTTCAAGTTCAGTGTTTTCCAGCACGATCAGAAACTCTTCCCCTCCCCAACGTGCGACACAGGAGGCAGAGGGGACATAGCGCTTAAGCTGATCCGCTACTAATTTAAGCACATCATCCCCACACAAATGACCAAAGTTATCATTGATACTCTTAAAAAAATCGATATCACACATCACTAAACAGAGTGAACCTTGTGCATCGGCACTGTGTTCTATGGCTAAAGCGAGGAGCTGTTCCACTTGACGACGATTGGCAAGTCCCGTCAGTAAATCAGTATTAGACTGTCGCTTGTTATCCTCAATCAGTAACTGCAACTGATGAACATCTCTCATAGTGACTATGTTTAAGTTTGATTGATTTTCTGTGGTAATTTGAGCTGTGATTAAAAACCAACGATATTCACCATTGCCACAGCGAAGGTAAGTTTGAAAACCTGCGGTGCTCAGCCCCTGTTTTTCACTTACATACACAGCCCTATCCCAATCAAACATCGCTTTATCTCGAAGGATTGGCTCGGGATAAACAGTATTAAACCAAGATTCAATATCGGGTATGTCCGACATGGTATAACCCAATTGCTCAATAAATGCATGATTCATAAATCTATGCACCCTATGAGTGCTTGGGCGACGTCCTTCAACGTCCAAGGCCTCAGATAATAGAACTGGGATAGGTATATAATTTAAACTTTTGAATAATAAGACTTCACTATCTTCTGAAAAAAGTCGACGCATCCGTATCTCCCCATACAACGAATAACATAGAGATAACATTTAGTGTGATAGAACCACATATGATTTGTGAGGACAAGAACTCACTTAGGCTGTCGTCGATATAAAAACGCTACAATCGCACATCGTAAAATCAGAAAGTGACTTTGAGTACATCTAAAATGATGGAATGACAATTACTTAAGAAAAGCCTAATGAAAAGTGTTTGTTTGAAAAGACATTGATTCCCTTTGTTCGGATGCTCGTTTTTCGTACTACTCAGTAGTAACAATATTCAATAGAAACTTTGAGATGATGGGATTTAGCGAAAGAATAGATGCGTAAACGTCACCATTCATAACTCTCTGCTTATGAATAGACTGTGGTCTACTCAATGATGAAGTTAACTTTACTTCCTGCCATGCCTCGATTGATTTCGACTGCAGCCCAAGAGGCAGCAAAGCAGCAGGAACTCGCACCTAAAACCTAGCTTTTCACGTCTATACAAAATGTAGAAATTACATAGAAAAGCCAAGGTACTTAGTATCTTGGCTTTTCATTTGCGTCTTAAGCGTTTTTTGCTTTATTGGCTAAGCCTAAAAGTAAACCTAAGCCAACGCAAAGCAGTGCACTTAACGTAATCACAATACCTAAATGGTGGATGATTCCCGCGCCGCCTAAACCTAATCCCAACAGAATATAATAAAATAGTCCAAAGAGTGCGCCAGCAGAGCCCGCATAGGTGCGGTAGTTTGCCAGAGCAGAGCTTAGTATGTTCGGAATTGCGATACCGTAAGCCATCACAATCAATAGCATAGGGGCTAGAAAGTAAACATTATTCAGCCCAATAAAGGTCGATTGAAGGAGCCAAATGCCCAGTCCACCGACAAGTGCAATAGCACTGGCTAAGCGAACGAGTTGTGCGCTGGTGTGGCCTCGACCCAGCATTATTTTATTAACATAACTACCAAGGAAAGCACCAAAGCCTAACAGTAAGCCACTAGTACCAAACGCGAGTGTCGATAAGCCTTGCGCCTCAAACATAAATGGCGCCAGTGAAAAGTAGCTAAACCACATTAGGTTAAACGCCGCCACCAACAAGCTGCTCTTAATAATCTCGCTGTCGGTAAGCATCTTAATCGCTAACTCGCCTATCGCGATTTTCTGGGTATGTGTGGGTTTGGTTTCGGGTAAAGATTTTACCGACAAAAACAGCAGCACAATTGCAGAGACCATGAGTGCGGCAAACACACCTTGATATCCCCAATACGCACTGAGGATACTGCCCAATAGCAATCCGATGACAGGGCTTATCCCAAGTGACATTCCCATCACAGAAAAGACTTTGGCTAATTCTTCGCCGCTATAACTGTCACGCATCATAGTTTGGGTAATCACAGAACCCACTGCCGCGCCAAAAGCCGACAATATGCGGGCCAGCAACAACAGGCTAAAATCGCTCACCATCAAGGCTAACGCAGAGCCAATGGCATAACATACTAATCCCGCGAGCATAGCTTTACGGCGACCAATAATGTCGGCTAAGCGGCCCCAGCAAAATACGCCGATAGCAAAAGCAATAAAGTACACAGATAAGGTTTGCGATGCGCCAGCAATCGACACTGCAAAGTGTTCTGCAATATTAGGCAACGCTGGGCTATAGATTGTTTCCATAATTTGCGGAAACATCATTAGCAGCACAGCGAGCCCTAAAGGGAGTTTTATATTCATGATTTTTAGTCCATTTCAGCACTCCAACAAATGAGTTGGTTTACCGAAATGTCACTCCATACTTGTAAAAGATGGCGCAGTATAGATAAAATCCAAATGTGACAACTAACAACACTTAGACAAAAAACATCAAAAATAGGACAAGATGGCCTTTATTCAACCCGAACAACTATTTAATCCAGATCTGCTGGATAATCTGGTTATTGGCATTGCCGCCGATATGGGCGAACACGACTCGGGAATACATCACCACAGGAAGGCGCAACTGCTCTACGCCCCCACAGGCGTGATGAGATTCACCCTAGCCGATACTCAAATGGTGTTACCGCCAACGCGTGCGGCTTGGTTGCCAGCTGGCGTTAAGCACAGCGTCACCATGCGTAATGTGGTTGCCTATCGCTCACTCTACTTTGAACCAGAAACCGTCACTTTATTGCCCGATAAAGTCACTATTTTCCATGTAAATCCGCTACTCAAAGCCTTAATCGACACTATGTCGTTTTGGCCTTGGGACAAACCAAGAAGCACTCAATACAATGTCTTTTTGCTGCTCTGCGAAGAATTGGGCAATGCCACGGAAGAAAATCTGGCTTTACCCCTCCCACAGGATAAACGTTTAACAACCTGGCTAGCGCAACTGCAGCAACACCAGAAACCGCCAGCCAATCTTAAGGATATGGCAGTAGAAATCGGTGCCAGTGAACGCACAATTAGCCGCATTTTTAGCGCGCAGACGGGCATGGCTTATCAAGCCTGGCGCCAGCAATGGCGCTTACTTGCGGCCATAGAACAATTAGCAACGGGAACCTCGGTGGCGCAGGTGGGCTTTAATTTACAATTTTCCAGCGACAGTGCCTTTATCAGCTTTTTTAAGCAATATACTGGCACCACACCGGCACAATATTTCAAATAAGTACTGGCTCGCCTGACTTACAATCGTCGAATCGAGCCTTGTCTCATATGCACTTTCATGACGCTAGCTGCGACGTTAAGCTTTCACCGCTGGCGTGGCAGAAGACTTAAACCAAACAAGCGGTTTTTGACGGCGCGTTAACATGTTTCCGAGCGCGACCAGCAAGAGTCCCACGCTTGAATACCAAGTCCACTGATAATCCTCAAACACACTCGATACACTTAACGCCACCACAGGGGTTATCACCAACAGATACGCAGCGGCATTAGCGCCAATTCGCTCAACCAAGATCAAATAAGCGGTAAAGCCAATCACTGAGGCGATAACAGCTAAGTAAAACAAGCTGCCAAGATAGCTGGTTGTCAGCGGTAAACTAAAGCTTAAATCTTTAAACCAGATGATGAGCAGTAACGCCGCACTGCCATAGCACATGGCATAGGCTGTTGAGGTAAAGGGCGACATATTATCGCGCGAGTTGCGCATACTGATCATGTTACCAATCGAGAAAAACCACGTACCTAACAGCGAAAACAATAAGCCCCACACTAAATTTTGTGACCACTGAGTCGCGAGCAAATCGGCACCAAAGAGTAAGCTAATGCCCCCCAGACCGACACCGACGCCTAACCAAAAATTACGACTAGTTGGCGTACCGTAAAAAATGCGGCCATGTATCGCATTAAAAATGGGGGCAGTGGCCATAATCACCGCCGTTAAACCGCTGGCGATATAATGGGTTGCGGTATAGAACGCGATAAAGTTCAAACAAAATAGACACACGCCTTGCAGTGCAAACCAAGGATGCTGCCTAAGCTTTACCGCTTGCAGCTTGTTAAAGGCAAAGCCGATGGCGAACATCAACAGGCTTGCTATCGCGAAGCGATAAAAAATCGAGACTTCTGTCGCCACCTCACCGTGCTGCCACTTAATGGCAATCCACGAAAAACCCCACACAAAAATCATCAGCAAATACATCACAGCTGCCATAATGAGCCCCCTCACCTTCATAAAATACTTAATGAGACGAACTATACAGCGATGGGTTTCGTCCTTATGTCACCATCTTGTGGGTCATAACACGATATTGCGGTTTTAATCGCGAGCGAACGTTGAGCCGCATTAATAAGTGCGATAATTTGGACAGACAAAACACTTAGCCAGTGAGATCACTAGGAACCCATGGAGCCCAAATACATCAGTTTTGATAAATCCGCCAAGACCTGTATTCGTAAACAAGCGATTACGGAGGATTTATCTTGGGCCCATTATCAAAATGCGGGCGAACGTCTGTATTACCAAAATGATGCACAACATACGCTGAGCATGTATCTGGATGGCGGCTACGAAACCCACAGAACCGATATCAAGGCCGACTATGGCGCGCCCAGTAAGTTTTGCCTTATGCCCCAAGGCTGCCAAAGCCATTGGCAACTGGGACAACCGCAGCAGTTTATGCATTTGTATTTTAGCGATGAACATCTTAAAAAATTGGCGGTGCGAGTCTTTGATAAAGATCCACGCCAAGTGCGTTTACCTGAGTTGACCTTTGTCGATAATCCGAGATTAGAGGCGCTGTTTCGGCACCAAGTTGCTGGACTCGATTGGCAGACGAGTGATCACCATCTGATGATGGAACAGGTAACCGACACTGTGCTGGTGACTTTGCTGCAAAGTTCCGGCTTTAATTTGTCGGTTGGGCCAATTAAGGGCGGACTCGCACCTAAAGTGGCCAAAGCGATCAAAGAATTTATTCATTGCCATTCCCATCGGCAAATTTACTTGTCTGAGTTGGCCGAGCTCGCCCAACTTAGCGAGTACCATTTTTGTCGCATGTTTAAATGCCAATTTGCGATGACGCCGCAGGAGTATTTGCTACAAGTGCGCATCGAAAAGGTCAAACAAAGCTTGAGTCATTCAACGCAATCCTTGACCGATATCGCCCTCAATAATGGCTTCGCTAATCAAAGCCACATGGGCCGCTACTTTAAAAAGCTCAGCGGCATGTCACCGGGCGAATATCAAAAATACCATAGAAGCTAACATACGCTTTGGGTTCACCATCTCGACGGCTGAACCCAACACTCTAACATCCTTGAAAACCCCATTGCCTCGATATGCTATAGTGCCCTTAATCCCCTAGCCGCTGGAAAACGCCTTGAAAAAAATCGCTTTATTTGTCGATGTACAAAACATCTATTACACCTGCCGCGAAGCCTATGGTCGCCAATTTAATTATCGTAAACTGTGGCAGCACTTAGGTTATGAAGGTGATATAGCATTGGCCGTGGCTTATGCCATCCATAAGGGCGACGATGGGCAATTGAAATTTCAAGATGCACTAAAGCACATAGGTTTTGAGGTGAAGTTAAAACCGTTTATTCAGCGTAGCGATGGCTCAGCCAAAGGCGATTGGGACGTGGGGATCACCATAGATATTATGGAAGCGGCGAGTGAAGTGGATACAGTGATCTTGCTGTCTGGGGATGGCGATTTCGATTTATTACTGCAAAAAATTCATCAAAAGTATGGGGTTGAAACCCAAGTGTATGGCGTCCCTACCCTAACGGCTAAATCCTTAAGGGATGCAGCGAGCCAGTTCCATCCCATAGATGAGGCGTTATTGCTCTAGTCACAAGACAAAAATGCGCCTATCCATCACGCTACCGTATCTGACTCATTCACTCTTTCGCCCTCAATGTAGAGACGCTATGTTGAGCTTCTACTTTAAAGATGAAGCAAATCACTGATAGGTAATATCCGTATACATAGGGGCGAGGCGTTTTAGAAAGGCATTACGGGTCGATAGCGGAATATGTTGCTCTTTCATCGATTCAATCAAATGGCCGACTAAGGCATCGAAATCCGCTTGAGTAATATTCAAGCCTCTATGGCTGTGCTGCATACTTTCGCCGTGATACACGCAGCCGCCATCGGCAACCAGACAGAAATGTTCAATGGCACGCTCACGAAATAACGCAATATCAGTCTCTTGAAAGTGATGCACTATGCGTGGATCTGTGGCAATACGTGCCAGCAAACCATCGACTATCGCCGATACGCCTGCGTTACCTCCTAAATCTTGGTATAAGGTTTGATGGCTTGCGGTTTGATGACTCGAGTGAGTTTGTGATGCTGAGGTTTCGGTCGTTTGCACCGCACAGCCAGTGAAAAAAAACACTGCGACGAAAGGTATTAACTTCACCCGTAAACGCCTCATAACGCCCCCTCCAGCGACACATACCAACCTTGCTGATCGTCAAAACCCGCTATGCTGCCCAAATTCGCATAGGCCGTAACCACGGAAAGATGCTTATTGATAAACCACGCTAAAAACACATCTTGCCAATCATCCTCACGGGCAAAAGCTAACTCATCGGGTTTCTGGCGATATTCGATACCCAGTGCCACATTATCCGTCAGCAATACCGCGGCAGAGGCTTCGAGCACAAACTGGTAATCATGATTGGCTTGAGTACCAAAACCCAATAAACCCGTTTGATTCGCCTTGGTCACACGCACGGTCCCATTAAGTAATACATTTCGTCCCGCTACCGCATCAAAAAATACTTTGCTGGCAGCAACATATACATCTAAACCCCAATCATCCCGCGCCCCAACCGCCTGAGGAATCGCAAAGTCATCGACTCTTTTATACTGGGCACCTAAGGTAATTTGCGGCATAGCCGTATAAAGCAGCTCTCCGGCAAGCTTGTATTTTACGCCGAAGATATCTTGGCCTAACTCGCCGCCCATAGTATCCAAATCAAAGGTTTGCCGCGCAACGCTCAGCTCGAATCGATTATCAAAACTCAAAGAAGCACCGATCACTTTCAGCGTAAAATCATCGACATAGACACCCGTCGCCATCGCCGTTGCCGACCATTCACCGCTACTACCATAACCGTTGATCACGGCCCATGGCACTATGCCACCGCCAGCACTGCCTTCAATCATCGTCCCGCCGCCAGTCCCGACCACACGGCTACCTTCAGCAAACGTAGGAACAGTGCCCAATAGTAAAAATAGGCAAAACAAAGCCTTAACATAATTCCAAGTTAATGAATTCAACTTCAATGCATTTATGGAAATGTTCACTTGATGCTCCGCTCTAATTCTTTCGACGATGACTCGTTAGTCTAGCGTCTTTGCATATTGACTTGAGTAAACGCGCTTATGTATCAGAGGTATTTGGATGGTTAAACGCCTCGAACCACAGATCAAATTCAGCCGCTTTTAAGGGTTTCGAAAACACGTAACCTTGAATGATATCGCAATCAAGATTGCGCAATATCTCAACACCTTCTTGTTCTTCAACGCCTTCGGCTACTACGGTAAAACCTAAGCCATGGATCAATTTAATACTCGTATCGACTATCATCACATCTTGGCTATCCGTGAGCATGTCTTTGATAAAGCTGCGATCAATTTTCACTTCATTAACGGGTAAAATTTTCAAATAGGCTAATGATGAATGACCTGTGCCAAAATCATCAATGGCAACAGACACGCCCATGTCACGGAATCGCTGTAATACACTCACCACAGTCTGTGCATCTTTCATCACGGCGCCTTCAGTGACTTCGATACAGAGTGCACCGCTTGGCAGATTATTGTCTTTCAGTAAAATGGCGATTTGATTCGGTAAGCGAGTATCGACTAAATCATGGGCCGACAGGTTAATAGCCAGTTTTAGCACTATACCCCGCCGCTGCCATGTCACTAATTGCTGAATTGCCTGCTTCAATACCCACTGGCTAACAATATCAATGTTGCCTGAATTTTCAGCCAGTTGGATAAATTCATCGGGCGGAATAAACCCTAGCGTAGGATGTTGCCAACGGATCAATGCCTCGACGCCAGTGCACTGGTTTAGGCGTAAATCCACTTTAGGTTGGAACACTAAATACAATTGGTTTTGCGCTAAACCTATAGGCAAATCACGGATAATCGTCAGCTCACGCTGATACTTTTCATCGGCGCCTTGACGATAACTGACAATACGTTGCTCTTCGAGACAGGCTTGATTGAGGGCAATTTCGGCGCGGCGCACTAACACATCGATATCAGCACCATTACCATCGATTTCGAGTAATCCCGCCCGCACGGTAAGAGAAATGTTTGAGCCTTGGATTGGAAAAGGTGACTCCAACATATCCAATGACTTCAGTAAATGTTCGGGGCGAATACCTTGACTATACAGAAGTAAAAATGAGTCACCGTCTAAACGCGCCAGTAAATCCGGAGTGGGTGCTAATTGCTCTAGGCGACGAGCAAAAAGCAGTAACAAAGTATCGGCATTGGCAAAACCAATAATATCGTTGATATGGCGGAAATGTTTAATATCTAACAACACCATAGCACCGGATAATTTATCGTTAAGATCCGCCAAATGCTGTTTTGCGGCAAAACGATTGAGTAAACCTGTCAAGCTATCGTGGCGAGATTGGTAGACTAAATCCTTTTCCCGCGCTTCAATATCATCGCGCATTAAGGACAAACTCTTGGCCAACACCCTCAGCTCTGCTGGCGCACCTTGAATATTGGCAGGCTGCTTACCTTGACCGATTTTGCGGGCATAATTCACAAGTTGATGCACGGGTTCAGTCAAACTGCCCGACAACCAAATCGCAATCGCAATCGCCAGTGCTAAGGTCAAAGCAAAAATCAGCAGCATATTATTGCGTAGTTGCTGATAACTTTGCTGCCACTTGAGGTTTGATTGGTGTAGTAGCGCTAATTGGCTGCCGTTGTGATCATAAAGTTTGATGCCCATAGACAGATGATCTACGGGAATACTTTCACTAGGCATTTTCAGCAAGCTAGGCAATAAGCTCGCCTGCTCAATTACGCTTAACTTTTCATTATCTGATAAGGTTGAAGCTATTTCAGTGCGGCCCGTTGCCTGATTGACAAAACTCACATCGATGCCCGTAATAGCTTTAGCTTGTTGGGCGACCTTCTCATCCAATAAAAAACCCATGCCAACCCAAGCGATTAAGGTCGGCGCCTTCACCGGCTGCAGCACAAACTGATAGCTAGCATGATCAAAATTAAGGATAGCTAACGCATTATGATTGCTGGTGGTCATATTAAATAAGGATTGAATATCATCCTGAGTGAGTCCGGGCAAACTCGAGGTCAAGAGCTCCCCTTTAGGTGATAACAATACAGCGGCGTCGGCACCAATACGAGAGCCGTGATTAGATAACACTGACTCAATGGTTTCTTGCTCACCAGTAGCAATCGCGCGCTTAAAACCAAAATCGGCACTGAGTACGGACAAACTTTGACTGAGCTGAATACCGCGATTCGATAACACTTCGAGAAACACATTCGCGCCAATATCGAGGCTTTTCTGTTGCTGTAAAAAGTTATCTTTTTCGGTCGCTGTCAACACGGAAAATGCCGTGGCAAATTGCACTAACGTCAGCACAATAAAGAAAACTAAAATCAGCCGAGCGCGAAAACTATTTAGCATGTAATGGCTTACCTTCAGAATCGTAGTGACCAAATCCCGACGGCGGAGCCGACGGTTTAGCTTGACGCTCAATGTCTAAGGACAGACTGAGTTGATTAGGACCATTAACTATCAGTAAATCCGTTGGGTCTGATGCCGCCTTCTGCCATGGATGCCAGCGCTTAACTTTATATTGACCGGCGATAAGTCCCTTAAACTGGATCTCACCTTTTTCGTCCGTCACCGCGACAATAGGGCTATCTGCCACATAGATAAATGCCTGCATATAATCGTGAATATTACAGCCAAGCGCGACCAAACCGGGTTTATCAAACTGAATCGGCGCTTCGGCCTGACCCACATACAATTTAAGTTCGAAAGGTTTAGCTTCTGAAAAAGAATACACATGGTGGCGAGTACGATCTAAGTTGGGGAAATCCACCTTTGCACCTTTAGGCACCGCCAGTACAAAGGGGATAAAGGTTCGATTTTTTTGCGACATTTCATAATGTTCGACAGGTATCGCATTATCGGGCATCACTGCAGGGATCAGCTCCACGACAGTATCGGCAATGGCCTGTTGTTGCAGATCTACTACATTAATATTGAGTTCAGCAGCCATGACTTGAGGCGTGAAATAGATCAAAACGCAAAGTACTAACGCATATAAAACGCGATATAGGATCATCCGTTACCTCGGGCATAGTGATGCAAGGCCAACAAGTACCTTAGCTGAGTTCTGCGTAAAAAAACGATCTAGATTCATCTAGCATTGTACATTACTAATGTATTGAATAATCATCAAATTATATAGAAAAGTCGTAAAACAGTAACCATTCTAATCATACTGTGATAATGACGCGCTCAAGTGGCAATAAGTTATAAGCTAACAGAATGGTCCGGTAATAGTTATTCATTGTTTCTTATTGATGATCCAGAAAATACCAACGATATTCCTCATTTCTGGTTTTAGTTTTAATCTGGCGAGCAATACCATCACTAAACATCAATTGACCTAATGTTAATTAACCCCAGCTAAAGATAGTCAAATCTAATCGCTCTCGCCGTGAATAAACAAAAAAGGCCTACTCAATGTAGACCTTTCATGTATTTTTCAACTAGAAAACAAGCTTAACCGACTGTTATCTCTTTATGCTCATCGGCTTTTTTACCGCCTCTCTTTGCTAAGGCATAGTAAAACAGCGGCGTTAGGATAAGACCAAATACAGTCACCCCAATCATACCGGCGAATACTGCCACCCCCATGGCTTGGCGCATCTCGGCGCCCGCGCCAGTGGAGAACACCATAGGCACCACTCCCATAATAAAGGCGATAGATGTCATCAAGATAGGACGTAAACGTAATCTTGCTGCCTCTAATATCGCCTCCATAGGTGCCATACCATGGTCTTGTTTCTCCTTTGCAAACTCGACAATCAAGATAGCGTTCTTAGTCGCCAGCCCCACCAGCACTATCAGGCCAATTTGGGTGAAGATGTTATTATCCCCACCGTAAATCAGCACACCACTGAGGGCTGAAAGTAAGGTCATTGGGATGATTAAGATAATCGCCAATGGCAAGCTTAAGCTCTCGTACTGGGCGGCTAGCACCATAAACACTAAGATGATCACCAGCGGGAAAACCAAAAGACCCGTATTGCCCGCGAGAATTTGCTGATAGGTCAGCTCGGTCCACTCATAAGTCATACCATTAGGTAAGGTTTCAGCCAAAATTTTCTCAATCGCCGCCTGCGCTTGGCCTGTACTCACTCCGAGCGCTGGACCACCGTTGATTTCAGCGGTCGTGAAACCGTTATAGTGCATCACTCTGTCTGGGCCTGAACTTTGGCTGACGTTGATGAACGAACCTAGCGGGATCATGTCACCATTCAGATTCGGCACCTTTAGCTGACTTATCTGTTGCGGACTTTGACGGAACGCCTCGTCGGCTTGCATATTCACCTGATAGGTTCGACCGAAACGATTGAAATCATTGACATAGGTCGAGCCCATATAGGTTTGTAATGTCTGGAAGATTTGATCGAGCGACACTGCCTGCTGTTTCGCTTTAGTCCGATCGATATCCAGTTCAAGTTGTGGCACATTCACTTGATAGCTAGAGAAAACGCCAGCTAACTGAGGATCGGCCCACGCCTTGTACATCACTTGTTGGGTCACCTGATACAAGGCCTCATAACCAAGGTTGGCTCTGTCTTGAATTTGCAGACGGAACCCTCCTATAGTGCCGAGGCCTTGCACAGGTGGCGGCGGGAAGATGGCAATAAACGCGTCTTGAATAGCAGCAAATTGCTGATTCAATTGTCCTGCAATGGCATTAGCCGACAGTTCAGGACTAGTACGAGAGTCAAAATCATCGAGCGCAACAAACACTACGCCGGAGTTAGGACTATTGGTAAAACCGTTGATGCTAAGGCCAGGGAAGGCAATCGAGTGCGCTACTCCGGGGTGATTTAGCGCAATCTCAGACATCTTCTTGATCACACTATCCGTACGTTCAAGGGATGCCGCATCGGGCAACTGAGCAAAGGCCACTAAATACTGTTTATCTTGGCCGGGTACATAACCCGTTGGTGTATTGGCAAATTGCACACCCGTTAACGCCACCATGCCTAAATACACTAGGCCAATAATGCCGCCAAAACGGATCACCTTACGCACTAACCAGCCATAACCATCGGATGCACGGTTAAATAAACGATTAAAAGGCACAAATAACCAAGCACCAAACAACTTATCCATTAGACGGGTTAAGCCGTCCTTAGGTGCATCATGACTCTTGAGTAACAGCGCCGATAATGCCGGACTTAAGGTCAGTGAGTTAATCGCCGAGATAAAGGTCGAGATAGTAATAGTCAAGGCAAACTGTTTATAGAACTGCCCAGTTAAACCGCTCATAAAGGCCGTTGGAATAAACACCGCCGCCAGCACTAAGGTGGTTGCCACAATCGGGCCTGTCACTTCCTTCATCGCCTTTTGTGTTGCCGCAACTGGGCTTAATCCTGCGGCAATATTACGCTCGACGTTTTCGACCACGACGATGGCATCGTCAACCACAATCCCGATGGCGAGCACCAGCCCGAATAGCGACAAGGCATTTAACGAGAAACCGAGCAAATGCATAAAGGCAAAGGTACCGACCAAAGACACAGGCACGGCCACCAGCGGAATAATCGATGCGCGCCAAGTTTGCAGGAACAGTACCACCACTAACACCACCAGTAACACGGCTTCGAGCAGGGTTTTTACCACAGCTTCAATCGAGCCACGCACGAACACTGTTGGGTCGTAAACGATTTCGTATTCGAGTCCTTCAGGGAATCCTTTAGACAGCTCTGCCATTTTGGCGCGCACATCGTCGGAAATCTGAATCGCGTTAGAGCCCGATGCTTGGAATACAGGAATAGCGACCGCATCCTTATTATCGAGTAAAGAGCGCAGCGCATAACTCGTTGCCCCGAGTTCCACCCGCGCGACATCTTTAAGGCGGATCACCTCAGCATTCTGACCAACTTTGATAATGATATCTTCAAATTCAGACAGTTCAGTTAAACGACCTTTAACGTTAATCAAAAGTTGAAAGTCAGCACTGCCACTGGGCTGCGCGCCTAAACTGCCCGCTGCTGCCTGTTGGTTTTGCTCGCGCACGGCGGCAATAATGTCCGCTGGCGATAAACCCAGAGCCGAGACTTTATTCGGGTCGAGCCAAATTCGCAGGCTGTATTCGCCGGCGCCAAACAAACGTACCGCGCCCACACCGTTAATCCGTGCGAGCTCGTCTTTAACGTTTAACGCCGCATAGTTAGACAGATACAACATGTCGTAACGGTTATCCGGCGATAACAAATGCACCACCATGGTCAAGTCTGGCGATGATTTTTCAGTAACAATACCAAGACGTTGCACTTCCTGCGGCAGACGGGGCATAGCGCGATCGACTCGGCTCTGCACTTGGGTTTGAGCCTTATCCACGTCAGTGCCAATCGCAAAAGTGATAGTCAAGGTCATGCGTCCATCGGACGTCGCCTGCGATGACATATACAACATTTCTTCGACGCCGTTAATTTCCTGCTCCAGCGGTGAAGCCACGGTTTCGGCAATCACTTTAGGATTTGCGCCAGGATAATTAGCAGTGACCACTACCGTTGGCGGCACTACCTCTGGATATTCGGTAATAGGCAACTGCCAAACGGCAATCGCCCCCGTGATAAGAAACAGCAATGACAGTACGGCTGCAAATATCGGTCTTTTAATGAAAAATTGCGACAACATAGTGTGTTATTCCTTAACCGCGGCTCGCCGTTTCGACCGCTTGCGCCGTCAAATGATCTTGATTTTTATCGAGTATTAACTGGGCTTGGCGTAGCGCCTCGAGCTTGTCGCTGTCGACCATGTCCACTATGTTTGGCTCAATTTGCATCTTAGGGCGTATGCGTTGCATACCATTGACGACGATCTTGTCTTCGGCCATCAAGCCTTGGGTCACTATACGCAGTCCTTGGACCTTTTCGCCTAAGGTCACGCCGCGATATTCGACCGTGCCATCATGACCGACGACCAGCACAAACTTATTATTGAGATCTGTGCCAACGGCTTTATCGTCGATCAAGATCCCCTCATAGGCGCCACTGCCCGCAGTACGAAGACGCGCAAACAAGCCTGGCAATAGGTTATTGTCTTCATTGTTAAAAGTCGCACGCACTCGAATAGTACCCGTCTGCTTATCCATCGCATTATCCACAAAGTCGACCATGCCAATATGGTGATAATCGCGCTCATTGGCTAAAGCCATGTAAACAGGATTATCGCCAGCACGGGGATCGTTACGTTTGTTCTGCGCGGTTAACTTCACGTATTTAAGGTAGGTTTGCTCGTCCACATCAAAATAGGCATACATGCTGGCGGTAGAGACTAAGCTGGTCAGCACACTCTGCCCTGCGGTGACATAGTTACCCGCAGTGACGTTAGCGTAGGATACGCGGCCATCAATCGGCGCTTGCACTTGGGTATAAGCTAAATCAAGCTCGGCGCGCATGAGTGCTGCTTTCACCGAAGCGACTGCGGCTGCAGTCTGACGTTTATTCGACTCACGGGTATCGAGTAATTCGGCCGAGACCGCCTTTTGGTCAAATAACTTATATGCCCGTTCAAAATCATTAGTGGCCAGTTGCTCAGCAGAGAGTGCGCTAGCAAGATCTGCTTTTAACCGGGCCACTTCCACTTCAAACACGCTTGGATCGATGCGAAATAACACTTCGCCTTTTTTCACTAAGGCGCCTTCTTTAAAATTTACTGAGTCGATATAGCCCGACACCCGCGGGATAAGGGTGACACTTTCTGGCGCCTGTAAACGACCGGTAAACTCATCCCATTCGGTGACTCGCTCATGCAATACCTGAGCGACATCCACCTTAGGTGCACTCGGTGCAGGTCCCTGCTGCGCAGTTTGCTCACCACAAGCTGAAAGGACGAAAGCAGCCACAGCCGTTAACATCATTATTCGTAAAGGTTTGTTACTCATCATATTACTATCCTCAAAGTGGCGGGCATTTCACGCTGTTCGAACCACACACATGCAGCTGTGTTACAAACCAAACCAATTAAATACCGATTGGTAAAAAATATTCTGTACTGGACGGTAATATATAGCGTAAAATGATGCTGTCAACAAATTTATGTACCGAACGGTATTTAATTAAAAGTGTGCACTTACCCTAGGCATACAATGCGTCCAGAGGCAAAAGGCTACGAGTTTGAACGGCAAAGCATTTTGATGAATATTGAAGCAAACACTGACTAACGCAGATAACATGCTGAACTTAGGTGACACCTTGAATGACTAAGTAGACATATCCCCCTAAGTCCGTCATAGGTAGCAAGTGTGGCTGGACAGGGACTAAACCCATGTCTATCCTAGGGGCAATTGAGAATTGAGGAGCCTAATGATGTCAACCGTCACCCAGACGCCCTGTGTTGGTCGCCCACGAGCTTTTGACACTGACGATGCATTAGCAAAAGCCTTAGAAGTCTTCTGGCTCAAAGGTTTTGAAGGTACATCGTTAACCGATCTCACCCAAGCTATGGGCATTAATAAACCTAGCCTTTATGCCGCTTTCGGTAATAAAGAACAGTTATTTCTCAAAGCGATAGAATTGTATGAACAGCGCCCCTGTGCGTTTTTCTACCCGGCACTGGAACAGAAAACCGCCTATCAGGTTATCGAGTCAATGCTACTCGGTGCGGCAAGCTCTTTGGTGGATAAAAGCCATCCACAGGGATGTTTGATTGTTCAAGGGGCACTCACCTGTAGTGAAGCAGGGCAAGCGATTAAAGACACTTTGATTAATCGTCGCCGCGACGGTGAAATAGCCCTGTGCGAACGACTGCAACGCGCCAAAGATGAAGGTGATTTGCCCGCTGACGCCGATCCCTTGCTGCTTGCCCGTTATATAGGCACTGTATTGCAAGGTATGGCCGTACAAGCGACCAGTGGAATTTGCCCGAATGAACTGCGCAAAGTGGCCGAGCTAGTGCTGGCTAACTTTCCGCGTAATGATGAATCCTGATTCACAAATCCTGATCCACAAAAACTAAACCCCAGTAGAGTACTCACTTAACTGGGGTTTTATTTATGCTTTGCTTTATTTCTGTCCAACCATTTATTTCTGTCCAACCAAGAGTTCTCTAAACAGTTGCCTGAGTCGTTTCAATAATGGCAGGCTGCTTTTATCTTGATGCTGGATCACATCGACGTTTGCATGCCAGCCTATCTGCTCAAATTCTATGGGGACGCGAGTTAAGTTACCCGATGAAACTAAATTGGACGCCATATGCTCGGGCAATAGACACCAACCATGGCCCTGTAATGCGAGCTCCAATAACACGTAATAGTTATCGGCATACCAAACATCAGGACTGAACGCCTGCTGAAAACTACTGGTTTTAGTATTCCGTGAGCGGATGAGTAATTGTCGATACAGTCGCAATGAGTCCATGTTCGGTGCAACTGATTTTGCTAAGGGATGCGAACTCGCCACATAAAGATCGAATTGAATCACCCCAATACTCTCAAAATCTATACTACTTGGCATAGATAATTCACTAAAAATCAATCCTGTAGATGCTCTTCCCGAATGCACCATGTCGATAATATCTATACTTGAGGCACTGAGAAACTCGAGTTCGATATTAGGGAAATCACCTTCTAACAACCGAATAATTTCAGATATTCTCTGTATCGGAATGCCTTCATCCATCGCAAGGCACACTTCTGAAGATTGACTACTAAAGAGCGATAAGGCGGTATGTTTGAGCCTACGATGTTGAAGAATCGTCGCTCTTGCGTAGGGCAGTAATTTACTACCTTCGGCCGTTAATACAGGATAACGACCCGAACGGTCAAATAACTCAACCCCACAGTCAATTTCAAGATTCATCACATGCTGGCTAATCACGGATTGTGCTTTCTTAAGTTGCCTTGCAGCATTCGAAAATGAACCCGATTCTACGGTTTCCATAAAGGCTTCGAGTTGTTCGAGACTAAACATATCGCTTTTACCGATACTATCTAACTATAACTTATCCCTATACTAGATAAAATCATGGCCATAGTCACATTAAATGAATGGGAAATAGCCATGAAAACGACAGAACGTATCTTTAACGCCTTACTCTTTGAAGCGATTGCACTCGCTATTATTATCCCCGTTTCTGCCCTTATATCAGGCAAGGGAACCAGTGAACTTGTCATAGTTGGTATCGCTTTGAGTCTTTATACCGTGGTATGGAACTACTTCTACAACCTAGGATTCGACAGGGTATTTGGGGCAAATCGAGAGCAACGCACTTTGAAAACCAGAATACTGCATACCTTTGGATTTGAAGGGGGACTTATTTTCATTAGCATACCGACCATCGCCTGGTTTCTACAGATAGGTTGGTTGGCAGCCATGGGCTTAGAAGCGGTTTTTTTGATCTTTTTCTTCTTCTACAGCACCCTATTCCATTGGTGCTATGACAAGTATCAGCCCTATAAGACTTGGATTACTATGCAAGCCACTAAGGTCAAATAGCGCAGCTAAGATCAACACACATCACCATCAAACGAACCTCACTAAACAATTTAGCGATTCGTTTGATGGCAGCTTATCCATTTCAATTTCTTCTACTTAGCAAGAAAGCTAAGCCAGTTCATGTGTTGCCCAGCGTAAAATCCCCCTTAAACACAGTACATAAAAATAATAGACCCGCACACAGTAAACTGAGGTTGTTGAAATATCCTATAAACATCACAAAAGGACTAACTATCAGTAATTAATATTCAAATCATTAGTCTAGATATAATTCTTTATGCTATAAAAGCCATATATTAAGCGGGGAGATGGAAGCAAAATGCGTGCAGGGAACAGAATGAGGCTCAGGATGCAGCAGGCATTAAATTTGCCGTCAGCATTGATACTTAGCATCGTTTTATTGCTCGTATCCATTATTTGCAACATGGCACTCGCTAAAGAAAGTAATGCAATACCAGCAGAATCGCAACCTCAAGCCATAACCTTAGCCGCAGAAGACAGTTGGCCACCTTTCGCCAATCAGTTTGGTCAAGGTATTTCCCATCGTTTAATCCAAGCCGCATTTAAACAGTCGCATATTGAAGTGAATAGCTTAGTTGTGCCCTACTCCCGCGCCTTAATGATGGCGGAAAAAGGTGCAGTTGATGGGGTGTTTAACGTCACCCGCGAGAACAGTACTGAGCAACGCTTCATCTTTGGAAACACCCCATTATTTATCGCCACGGCTTCTTTTTATCAAAAGAAACAAAAACCTATTCTGGCAGACAATAAATGGGCTCTACCTAAAGGCACCGTTATCGGCGTGATTAAAAGCTATGAATATGGCGATGAGTTTCCCGCATTAGTTAAACAGCAACAGCTCAATATCGTCACCGTCGCCAACCAACAACAGCTCATCAATTTATTGTTGATTGGTCGCATAGATGCCGCCTTGATGTTCGACTTAGTCGCGAAGGAAAACCTGAAAAAAATGGGGGTAGATGATGAGATTATTCCTGCATTTGCTAACCACAGCAGCGATATTTTTTTGGCCTTCTCGAAAGGAAATCCGCAAGCACAAACCTTAGCGACCCAACTCGACGCTGGCTTATCACAGCTAAAAGCCACAGGCCAATACGACAAACTGCTCTTAGTCGCTGACTAATCGCCTATTACTACGAGCGAATGATAGATTACCGCTGCGAGCGAATGATCTCTTGATTCACCCAATATAACAGCTGCTTAATAGCCTTCGACAGGATCTGATTCTGGCGCACAATATAACCTAAACTCGTTGTAGGGAATTGCGGTAGAGGAGTGACTTTAGTGGTGAGATTCGCCTTAGTGTAAACCGAAAACTCCGGTACGATAGCCACACCAAATCCCGCCTCAGCCCAATCGATTTGCGCGTCAACACTACCGACTTCCATTATTCTGTAATTCGATAAGTTCAGCGACGGTAATGCGGGATCTAACAATTCGCGGGTTCGCGTATCGTGTCCTAATAAAATCAACGTCGGTTGCTCGGCTAAGGGCGTATCCACAGAGGGTTTTGCCTGCTGCCATTGCTGTAAATTATCTCCGATTGCACACCATTTAATCTGTTGTAGCTCAGTAAAATGCAGTGGCTGACTTTCCTTCTGCG
This sequence comes from Shewanella sp. SM29, assembly GCF_025654245.1. Classification (NCBI taxonomy): domain Bacteria; kingdom Pseudomonadati; phylum Pseudomonadota; class Gammaproteobacteria; order Alteromonadales; family Shewanellaceae; genus Shewanella; species Shewanella sp. SM29. The sequence goes on along the minus strand of NZ_JAKKRN010000001.1, from coordinate 176,965 downwards.
CAATCACAAACCCTAAATCTGCCTCGGCATTTTTCACCAATTCAGAGGCTTGTGATGAGGTTGTGTTGAGCAGTGAGAAATCTATTCCCGGAAACTCCGCCTTAAAAAGCTGAAACGGCTGGATCAACAATAACCGCGAGATAATGTCGCTGGCGGCAATGGTCAAGGTGCCTTGGCTAAGGTCATTAATCGCATTGAGATCCGCCTGACAAATTTGCAGCTCCATTAACGTCTTCTGACTGCTCTCTAACAGGCGAAATCCCGCTTGCGTTAATCGAAAGGGATTACGGTCAATCAGCTTGACTCGAGTGCTTTGCTCTAACTGCTTAATATGCAAGCTAACATTGGGCTGCGTCATGTGCAGCGCTGTGGCCGCTTTCCCAAAATGCTTGTATTCAGCCAAAGTCACGAAGGTCTTTAACCAATGGATATCGAGCATAACGCCACCTTTTGCAAAGTATTAGAGTTAATGATAGCCAATGATATATGAAATTCTTATTGGGATGATAACCATAATTAATTTCTCTTATTCAAATGACGGGTCTAGCATAGCGTCTTAATCAATGAGGAGATGTTGTTATGCCGTCGATCGTGGTTGTGGGTGCAAATTGGGGTGATGAAGGCAAAGGCCGCATCGTAGATTATTTAGCCGCGGATGCCGCTGCCAGTATTCGCTTTCAAGGTGGTAACAACGCTGGCCATACCGTCGTCAACGACTATGGCACCTTTAAATTACACCAATTACCGAGTGGCATTTTCAACCCTAACTGCGTTGCAGTTTTAGGCCCTGGCATGGTGATCAGCCCTGAAAAACTCAGTGTAGAAATTGCTGAAGTGCAAGCGGCTGGCATAGAAGTCAAATTATGCATTTCTGACCGTGCTACCCTGTGCTTACCTCTACATGCATTAGAAGATACCTTAGAAGAACAACGTCTTGGCGACCTCGCCTATGGTTCAACCCGTCAAGGGATTGCGCCAGCCTATGGCGATCGCGTGATGAAAAAAGGCATTTTAGTCGGTTGGTTAAACCAACCTGAAGTGCTGCAAGAGCGCATTCAATTTATGCTCGACTGGAAATTACCGCAGTTAAAAGCACTTTATCCAAGTTGCGATTTTAATCAAACCGCCGCCGAAATGACCGCATGGTTATTAGAAGTGACGGCACCTTGGCGTCCATTTATTTGTAACGTGACAGAGCCATTAAAAGCATTACAAAAACAAGATGCGAGCTTACTGTTTGAAGCGCAATTAGGTGCTGGCCGCGACTTAGTCTACGGCGAATATCCTTATACCACATCTTCAAACGTGACTGCGGCTTACGCGGGTATCGGCAGCGGTTTACCAGCTCTGCGTCCAGAGCGCGTAATTGCTGTCGCGAAAGCCTTTAGCTCATCAGTAGGCACTGGCACCTTAGTGACCGCAATGGAAGAGCAAGACGCCTTCCGCGAAAATGCCAACGAGTTTGGTGCAACGACAGGCCGTCCACGTGACATGGGTTACTTCGACGCTGTTGCCACCCGTAATGGTGTTGAGCTACAAGCAGCAACCGAAATTGCCCTGACTAAGATTGATTGTCTTTCTGGCATGAAAGATCTGAAAATCTGTGTTGCCTATGCTGGTGAACACACTGAGAACCCAATTTGGCCACAAACTGCTGCGTTAAGCCCAGTGTATGAGCAAATGCCAAGCTGGAGCGAAGATATTACTGGTTGTCGCACCTTCGAAAGCCTGCCAGTCGCCGCACAACAATATGTTGAACGTATTGAAGACTTAATGGGTGTACGCGTTAGCATGGTTTCTGTTGGACCAGAGCGCGATCAAATGATCATTCGCTAGTAAACAACGTTTACCCTACAAAAAAGCCATATTCGCCTCGGTGAATATGGCTTTTTACTTTGATATGGTTTGTCATTAAAGAAGCACTCAAGACGTTGATAGCGATGACTCGAATACCCCATATTCAAATATCGCCACTAAATGAAATGGCATTACTCTTCGAATACGTATTTATCTATCATACCGACCATACGACCAATTTCTGGTTTAGTAATGGTATCGTTAGCACCTAATGCCATCGCCTTTGCGCGGTTATCTTCACTCATTAAAGAGGAAAACATCACAATTGGCATTTGTCGATACGCCTTGGATTCTCTTAAGCGTTTCACCAAATGCATGCCATCCATGCGAGGCATCTCAACATCCGTAATAATGGCGCTGACAAAATCAGAAATAGAAGCATTATCTTGGTCAGCAAGATTCTCAAATTCCATTAGCATTTCAAGGGCATCACCACCATCTTTGGCTGTGATAATGTTGTAACCTGCGCTGCGAAGGGTATTTTCGATCATCTTACGAATAAAAGCGGAATCATCGACAATTAAAATCGTTTTCGCTTCACGTTTCGCCAGCATTTTATCATTGATCAGTACACTTCTATCGAGCGTGACATCGTACTTATCCATACTCAGTTCAGGATTGATATCGGCAATAATCTTCTCAAAATCCAATATCATAATGAGCATGCCATCACGGCGCACTACGGCAACGACACAATCATTTTCACCCGCTTCTAAAAATTGACTCGGCGATTCAACTTGCTCCCACGACACTCTATGGATGCTACGAACACTATCGATTAAGAACCCATTAATCATCTTATTAAAATCAGTCACTATGACCACTTTGTGGGTTAAATCCTCAGGTGTCGATATTCCGAGCCATCCGGCTAGATCGACCAAAGGGATCAACTTTTCTCGCAGCGAGAACACCCCAACCATGTGCCGCTGGGCATTGGGATAATCTGACGTTTCTGGCACCCTAATCACTTCTCTCACTTTGGCGACATTAATACCGTAATGGCACACCTTATGGCCACCGTTAGGAAGTGTCTTATGTAGATGAAACTCAATAATTTCGAGTTCATTTGTGCCACTCTCTGTCAATATTTCTGATTTTTTAATTTCGCTCATATAAAGCTCTCAACCTAGCAAATCAACGTAAGAAAGGGATTGCAGTTATCAGTATAGGAAGGGATTAATGAATTAGGCACGATAGTGTGATTTTACTGCCTGATTAGCGTGATATTTTTTGGGTAACAAGCATTTTATCTATAAGCAGAAAAGCGTCCCATAATCGAATCTAATGACTATTTCAGTAGTCACATTGTCAATCATGGCCAGATTAAGCATCGCCGTTGCCGACCTAAAGTAGTCTGCACATTTCCTTTAACAGCGCTTTTGTCTCTCCGCATTAGAGGTTTTGTTTTAAGAGATAAGCCGCTAAACTATTGCGCAATAAAACTATCTAGAATAGCCGTACCCCATGCCGCAATTTAGCCCGACCTTTTCTTTCCCAGTGCAAATCTACTATGAAGATACTGATTTTTCTGGCGTGGTGTATCACCCCAACTTTTTAAAATACTTCGAGCGAGCCCGTGAGCATGTGATTGGTGCTGAGCGTTTAAGTGCATTATGGCAACAAAACCAACTGGGTTTTGCTGTGTATCGTAGCGATATGCTATGTCATGAGGGGGTTGAATTTGCCGATATTATCGATGTACGGACTAAATTTTACTTTGAGAGCAAGTATCGCACTGTGTGGCTACAGGAGATTTGGCGCCCACAAGGTAAAAAGCCAGCTGTTACGGCAACCATTGAAATGGTGTGTATGAATCAAGCCCGCCAATTAGCGCCTATGCCGGCAGAGTTAATCGCCGTCTTAAGTCAGGGTTTTCTTTCAAGCGAACAAAGCTAATACTCTTACATACAAGTACACGCGCGATTTACTGAGCTTATTTCGACATAAGCAAAGGTAACAAAAAATCACTCAAAAAAGTACAACACAAATAACGATAACTGGACAGTATTAAGGCTCGACAGCAAGCCTTAATACTCTTGATTTGACGAGCATTTGATTTAACGAGCATTTGATTTAACGAGCGCTTAATTTAATGAGCACAAGGTTTAGATTGTATTATGTAGTTGGGCCCAGTTCATTTCGAGTTCGGCGGCACTCATAGGCTTCGCGTAATACATGCCTTGTATAGTATCAACCCCCATAGCCACTAACCTATCTCTAATCTCAAGCGTTTCAATTCCTTCAACAGTTACCTCATAGCCGAGTTTTTTGGCAATATTAATACTGGCTTCAAGGATGTATTCCGACGGTTTATCCTGCTCCAGATCCTTTAAAAAGGCTTTATCGATTTTGACTTCATTAACGGGTAAATGCTTTAAATAAGCTAAGGAAGAATGACCCGTACCAAAATCATCAATTGCAAGTCTAACCCCTAAGGCACGTATCTTTCCTAACGTCTCGACCGCCTTAGTTAAATCCGCCATTAAAGTGCTTTCAGTAATTTCGATCATCAAAGATTCGGGTGGGAGCTGGTAATAGGCTAATCTTGCAGCAATTTCTTGGGGTAAGGTTTCACTGTCAAGGTCCCGTGTCGACAGGTTAACTGCAACACACAATTGTATCCCCGCCGCACGCCATTTTGCCTGCTGTGCTAAAACCTGATCGAGTGCCCATTGGCTGACTAAATCAATCATGCCAGCATATTCGGCTAAGGGAATAAATTCTCCCGGAGAAATAATCCCGAGTTCGTCATGCTCCCAACGCATTAAGGCTTCAACCTGAAAACATCGACCCGTGGCAATATCCTGTTTAGCTTGATACACCATATATACTTGATTACGTTGCAAACCTTTAGGCAAACTATCGATAATTTTCAGTTCCCTTAACTGACGAATATCATCATTTTGGGCATAGTAAGCAATCGCGCTACGAGAATGGCGGGCTTTCTTCAGCGCCAAATCGACTCGACGTAGCATCTGACTCGTGTCGGCGTGATGTTCTTGTAAATGCAGACAGCCGATTTGAAGCTTAACGCTGACGGGTGTGTTCTTAATGCTAAAAGGCACTTGCAACCGCCCTCTTAAGTGGACTAATTGCTCCTCAGTCAACGCTTGCTCGTAATATAAACAAAATTCATCACCATTGAGGCGTGCGATTAATCTCGGGGATAAACTTAAGCTGTTTAAGCGTTCGGCAAATTGCTTCAGCAGGATATCGCCAAACACAAAACCAAAGAGATCATTCACATAGCGAAATCGATAAATATCAATTAGCACTAATGTCCCTTGAGTCAGCGGCATCATGCCAGTAAGAGTACGTTTCAAGCCGACACGATTAACAAGTCCTGTTAGCTTATCCTTACCCACACTTGCCGGTAACGCCTTTAATAATTCATTTAAAGTATGGTAGAGAGGAACAAACGCTAGAGGGACGATGCCAATGTCTAAAGCTTGGCGTTCAACCTTTTGCTGCTCTAGCTGGGTACAAAGCTGTGCTAAAAATTTTTGCTGCGACCGTAAAGATCTGTATTTTGCCTGCAGGATATACAATGAAAATATCAATAAAATAAGAGAAGCGACAACTAACCCGATTACGAACATACCTTGGCCTCTGCCATACCACGTAAGCTTTTTCTCAAATGACACGATAAAAGATATCAGCGCCATTTGAATTCCATTTAGGCCTAACGATTATTGGTAACTTTCTCTAATTGAATGGAATTTATCCATAAACTCATCACTGGCTAAATCATCGGTCGTCACAGGTAATCCTCGGGCGACAAACACACCGAGACGTTGCTCTAGTTCAGTGCCCGCTCGCAATTCACCAGTATAAAAGGCCGCTGCACGGATAAAGTCGAGATAGGTGACATGATCGGGTAGATAAGGTAAATCAGCCCAACGCTCAACCACTTCCATCACTTCGGTAGAGAAATCCCAACTTTTCAAAACAGCACGACCCAAAGGCCCTTGCATTTTACGTACGAGCGCGCGTAATTGATCAATGCTAGTGAATAAATGGGGATGCGCCTCCGCTTCTGTCAATACAGGTAAGGCGCCAATGTTATGCACGAGTCCAGCTAAGGTTAAGGTATCAAAATTTAACCGACTGGTTGAATGGCGCTTATTGTACATCTGCAGCATGGCACAAGACGCAGCAGTTACATCGATTGAGGTACGCCACACTTCGTCCATGACTTCCCACACCATTTCATTGGTGGAAATGAATAATTGCTCCATCGCCACCGAAGTGGCAATGCTTTTAATCTGGATTAACCCAATACGAGAAACCGCACTGTTGATACTTTCAGCTGGCACGCCTCGGCTATATAGCGCGCTGTTAGCGACCTTAATAATACGCGCAGAAATCGCTGCATCTTGGCCGATCACTTCAGCCACTTGTTTAAGGCTCGCATCGGAGCGTCCAACCACTTCTTGCACCCGCATCGCCACTTCAGGCAAGGTCGGTAGTACTAAGGCATCGTCTTTTAGTTTTTTTAATAAACTGACTAACAGTAGATGTTCGGTAGACATCTTAACTCCCATCAATCTGTAAACATCAACATTGGATTGTTGGAGTATATCAGTTGGCTGTCATTAGATGCGTAGAAAAAACAGCAGACGTTAATAATTTGTATGATTGCGTTATCAATTTTGCCTTACTTATCTGTCTTGATCATCGACCTCAATCATCACTCAAGTTGAAATATTCCGCTCCAGTCGATCTAAGTAAAACTCACTATATTCGTAAAATGTGAAGTACTGCTAAAGTTAACTAAGGCAATTTGCATACCCCTACTTTCATTGTGTAAAATGCCGCCCCCGCGCACCGCGTCATTTATTAACCCATTTGAGAGTGATTATGTTTAAACCTGAGCTGCTGTCTCCAGCTGGAACCTTAAAGAACATGCGCTACGCCTTTGCCTATGGCGCAGATGCAGTGTATGCCGGTCAGCCAAGATATAGTCTAAGGGTACGTAACAATGACTTTAAAATGGAAAACCTTGCCACTGGGATTGAAGAAGCCCATGCACTCGGTAAAAAGCTGTATGTGGTGAGCAATATCGCGCCCCACAATGCCAAGCTAAAAACCTATATCAAGGACATGGAACCCGTTGTGGCGATGAAGCCTGACGCACTGATCATGTCCGATCCAGGTTTAATCATGATGGTGCGTGAAGCGTTTCCTGATCAAGTGGTGCATTTATCCGTGCAAGCGAATGCCATCAACTGGGCCTCGGTAAAGTTTTGGCAAACCCAAGGCATCAAACGCGTGATCCTGTCACGCGAATTGTCCTTAGATGAAATCGAAGAAATTCGTCAGCGCTGCCCAGATATCGAGCTTGAAGTGTTTGTGCATGGCGCCCTGTGTATGGCGTATTCAGGCCGTTGTTTACTCTCGGGTTATATCAACAAACGCGATCCTAACCAAGGCACCTGCACTAATGCTTGTCGCTGGAAATACGATGTACACGAAGCCCAGCAAAATGACAGCGGTGACATCATTGCCATGCCAAATGCGGTGCAAATTGAAACGCCAACGACCTTAGGCGCAGGCGCTCCCACAGATAAAATTTACCTACTACAGGAAGCCAATCGCCCCGGCGAATACATGCCCGCCTTCGAAGATGAGCACGGCACTTATATCATGAACTCTAAAGACTTACGGGCCATTCAGCACGTTGAGCGCCTGACTAAAATGGGCATAGACTCGCTCAAAATTGAAGGCCGCACTAAGTCCTTCTATTACGTTGCCCGTACCGCACAACTTTATCGCCGCGCGATTGAAGATGCTTCATCGGGTAAAGATTTCGACCGCAGCCTAATGAATCAATTAGAAGGCCTAGCCCACCGTGGTTATACCGAAGGCTTTTTACGTCGCCATGTCCATGATGAATACCAAAATTATGACTATGGCTACTCAGTTAGTGACACCCAACAATTTGTAGGTGAACTGACGGGCAAACGTAATCTTGCAGGATTGGCCGAAATTGAAGTAAAAAACAAGTTCTCCGTTGGCGACAGTGTTGAACTGATGACACCGCAAGGCAATATCAGTTTGACGATTGAACAACTCGAAAATCGCAAAGCTGAAGCAGTTGAAGCAGGCTTAGGTTCTGGGCACACTGTGTATCTACCCGTGCCGAAAGAAGTCGATTTGAGTCACGGTATTTTGCTGCGTAACTTGCCCCAAGGTCAGGATACTCGCAACCCACATGAACTAGGTTAAGATCATGGCACTACTGATCGACGATAGCTGCATCAATTGCGACATGTGTGAACCTGAATGTCCTAATCAGGCCATCACTATGGGCGAAGAGATCTATGAAATCGATCCAGACCGTTGCACCGAATGTGTGGGTCACTACGACAAACCGACTTGCGTGTCTGTCTGCCCCATTGATTGCATCGACCCAGATCCAAACCGTGTCGAATCTAACGACGAATTGTTAGTGAAATTTGCCGTGTTAACGCAAAAAGCTTAATCACGTCACCTGACCGAGTGGCTATAATGCCTCTCGGTCAAATCTGCTCTAATACCTGCCATAACCTGCGCAAAACAAGCCGCATAAAAAATCACAATAAAGATGCATTTAACGGTATGAGAAACCTTTAAATCGCTTAAATCCAAGCCTTTATCTCAGCATTAGTCAAAACACTACTTTAGACTGACTTCTTTTCAGCGGTGAATGTCAAAAAAGTAGCAGACGGAATTTATCGCTGCTTCACAGTTTATGATTCGGACTAAATATCGCTTGATAAATCACCACTTTTACAAACTCGGTTGTTTTAATAGACTAATAGTTATTATTTTGACGCTTATTTGTACACCTCACTCTTTAGCTAAGTAAAAAGTCACCCACGGTCAAATTGTAAATCAAGTGTTACATTTCAACCCTATGAATTAGATATACCTTAAGCATCGAACTGGGCAGGTTGAAAATACCTTCTACATTGAATTATGTCTCGAAGTCCGTGGAGACATAAAAAGAAAATGGAGTTCAACATGCATAAGAAACATTTAATTGCAGTCGCGGTCGCAACTGGACTTGCTTACTTCCCTGTTAACGCTAATGAATACCAAGCGAGTATGGTAAGTGTCCCACAATCTAAAGCCATCAAAGATACTTACATTGTTGTATTCAATACCCCAAGCATTCTTAATCTAAGTAATAACAACACCATAGCTGAATTCGCGACGAAACAAGCCGAGAGTTTAGTCAACCAATATGATGTCACTGTGATGAAAAACTTTGGCAATGTGCTCAATGGTGTACTCATCAAGGCCAGCGCCCAACAGATTAAAGCACTGCGTAAAGATCCAAATGTGAAATACATAGAACAAGATCAAATCATGTCAGTAACGCCTATGGTTGAAGCCAATGCCAATCAACCGAGTCCGACCTGGGGCATAGACAGAATCGATCAACGAAACTTGCCATTGGATAGTAACTATCACACGGATTTCGACGGCTCAGGTGTAACCGCCTTTGTGATCGATACTGGCGTGCTTAATACTCACAATGAGTTTGGTGGTCGCGCCAGCAGTGGCTATGATTTTGTGGATAATGATTACGATGCAACTGACTGTAACGGCCATGGTACCCATGTGGCAGGAACCGTTGGCGGCGCTACCTACGGTGTGGCTAAAAACGTCAATCTTGTGGGCGTCAGAGTACTCAACTGTTCAGGTTCAGGCAGTAACTCTGGCGTAATTGCAGGGATAAACTGGGTGAAAAACAATGCTTCCGGCCCCGCAGTCGCAAACATGAGTTTAGGAGGAGGCGCCTCCCAAGCAACTGATGATGCAGTCAATGCCGCAGTTGCCGCAGGGGTCACTTTCGTAGTGGCGGCGGGTAACGACAACAGCAGCGCTTGTAACTACTCACCCGCACGGGCGGTAAATGCCATCACGGTTGGTTCAACCACCAGTAACGATTCCCGCTCGAGTTTTTCTAACTTCGGAACTTGCCTTGATATCTATGCGCCTGGTTCGAGCATTACGTCCGCTTGGTATAACTCGAATTCAGCGACTAATACCATAAGTGGTACCTCAATGGCAGCGCCACATGTGGCAGGCGTTGCCGCATTATACTTAGATGAAAATCCAAATCTCTCTCCCGCACAGGTGACAAACTTACTTACGACGCGCGCCACGTCAAATAAAGTTACAGACGCGAAAACAGGTTCACCCAATAAATTACTCTTTTCACTCGCAGGCGATGATGGTGGCTGTGGCAATAATTGTCCCGTCGATGAAACACCACTGCAAAATAATGTGGGTGTCGCAATCAGTGGTGCCACAGGTTCTGCGACGTATTACTACATCGATGTCCCAGTCAATGCGGCAAGTTTAGGGATCAATCTAGCGGGTGGTTCTGGTGATGCGGATATTTATGTCAGCCAAGGGCAAAAACCGACGACAACAAGCTACCAATGCCGCCCCTATCAAAATGGCAACAACGAGAGCTGTAACTTCACGACACCTACGGCGGGTCGGTGGTATGTGATGGTGCAAGGCTATAATAATTACGCCAATGCCCAACTGACAGCCAGCTATAACCTGAATGGTGGCGGAAGCTGCACCGATGCAAACTGCTTAACCAATGGCGTACCTGTCACGAATTTAAGCGGGGCAACGGCAACAGAGAAACTGTACAAGATAGTGGTTCCAGCCAATAGCCAACTCAACATTGCCACCAGTGGCGGAACTGGAGATGTAGACCTGTATGTTAAAGCAGGCACTCCCCCAACGACCACCAGCTATGATTGCCGTCCCTATAAAAACGGGAACAATGAAAGCTGTTCGATTACCGTGACTCAAGCGGGAACTTACCATGTGATGTTACGCGCTTATTCGAGCTACTCGGGACTACAACTGAGTGCAAGCTACTAACTCATTGACCAAACCATACAATAAAGTTTAAATAAAAATAAGCCCACTAAGATAACAACTTAGCGGGCTTCTTTATGGAATTAGCAGTGTGTAGTCTCACTAAATAACGTTAAAAGCTTGGGGATTTGGCGAGAATAATTGTCGGTTTCGCTTCAATTTGCAGACGCTCAATCACAGCGGCAAGCTTTTCAACACTAAGACGAATTGGGGCTGGCATACTGGCAAATTCGATACTTAACAGCAGGTTTTTCACTTCAAGTCCTAATTCAGTATCACCTTGAATACTCAGCTTACGCTGGAAGAATAGCGTGTCGGGATCTTCCTTCGCCGCCGCCACTAACACTAGCTCAGCAGAGTTGGCACTAAAGGTCACCTGCGCATCGGTGAGCTCTCTGACTTGCCATTTTCCATTAAAACTGACTTCGAAGGCTAAGTTTATATCTTCCACTCGAATCGCGACCCATTTATCCGTCAAAAATCCAAGCTCATCGTCAGCAGCTTGCTCGGCAAGTAAGAGTTCAAGCAATTGGCTGATGGCTTTTGCTTTGAGGCTAAACGGCATCTTAGCAAGGGGAAAGCCAATGGCTTTTGGGGTGAACTCTAAAAGTTGCTGAGCAAATTTTGCGAAAAAAACAGCGGACATAGCGGGAACCCTACAAGAATAAAACATGATATATCCCAGTTTATCGGGATTTTATGATCTTAAACCTGTTTTAAATCAATTCATCGCCATTCAATCTTACCTACACTCAGCGGCTATCATTTTATCGGGAGCATCACTATGGAGCTGTTGTGTCCAGCAGGAAATCTGGCCTCGCTAAAGTCGGCATTACATGCCGGAGCCGACGCTGTGTATCTAGGGTTAAAAGACGACACCAACGCGCGCTCGTTTGCAGGATTAAACTTCACCCCCGCAAAATTGCAAGAAGCCACTGAGCTGACGCAAAAGCACGGCAAAAAAATCTTTTTGACCTTAAATACTTTTCCAAAGCCCGGTGAAGAGCATCGTTGGTATCAGGCTATCGATTTAGCGGCAAAACTGGGTATGGATGCATTAATTGTCGCCGATCTTTCTTTACTCGATTATGCCCATAGGCACTATCCAAACCTGTCACTGCATTTATCGGTGCAGGCCAGTGCAACCAATCTGGGTGCGCTGAGCTTTTATAAGGAAGCCTTTAACATCGCCCGAGTAGTATTGCCACGAGTGTTATCCATGAAACAAGTACGGGATCTTGCTAAAGTCAGCCCAGTGGATTTGGAAGTATTCGCCTTTGGTAGTCTGTGCATTATGGCCGAAGGGCGTTGCCAGCTGTCATCCTATGTAACGGGCCAATCGCCCAACACAGGTGGATCTTGTTCACCAGCAAAACACGTACGCTGGCAAGAAGAAGGACAGAACAGATTAACCCGGCTCAACGATGTGTTAATTGATAAATCAGCCCTCGACGAACAAATGGGTTATCCCGTGGTATGCAAAGGCCGTTACATCACAGCAGATCAAGATTCGCCGCAATATTTACTCGAATCACCAACCAGTTTGAATACCTTAAGCTTACTTCCAGAGCTAGCCAAGGCTGGCATAGTGTCGCTTAAAATCGAAGGACGTCAACGCAGCCCCGCCTATGTTGAACAAGTCACTCGAGTATGGCGTCAAGCCATAGACACCTATCTAAATAATCCAGCGCTTTACTCACAAAGCCAAAATCAACCCCATTGGGAACAAGCCCTAGCGAAAGTATCCGAGGGTCAGATCACTACGCTTGGCGCCTACGAGCGCGATTGGCAATAAAAGGTAAATAGAGAGCAAGATTGACAAAGGACACCTTATGAAGATTTCCCTAGGACCACTGTTGTATTGCTGGCAGAAACAGCAAGTCGCTGACTTTTACCAGCAAGTCGCCGCCAGTCAAATTCCCTTAGTGTATTTAGGTGAGGCGGTTTGTAGCCGCAGACGCGAACTCAAGTGGGGCGATTATCTAGAGCTGGCGCAAATGCTCAAGCAGGCGGGTAAAGAAGTCGTGCTTTCGACGCTGGCCTTAATCGAAGCGCCATCTGAATATACTGAGCTCAAACGTCAGGTCGATAACGGTGAGTTTATCGTCGAAGCAAACGATATGGCGGCAGTGTATCTTGCCAAAGAGCGTAAGTTACCCTTTGTCTGCGGCGCGAGTATCAATAACTACAATCGCGCTAGTTTAGATATTTTGCAGCGGTTTGGAATGCAAAGATTTGTCATGCCAGTGGAGCTATCTAAGGCTTGGTTGCAACAAGTGATTCAAGAACAGCCATCATTTGAGGTGGAAGTGCTCGGCCACGGCTATTTACCACTCGCCCATTCGGCGCGCTGCTTTACCGCTAGACACAAACAGCTCACGAAAGATCATTGCGAAACGGTGTGCCGTGAATACAGTAAAGGACTACTCGCGCAAACCCAAGAGCAGCAGCCTTTACTCAGGCTCAATGGAATTCAAACCCAATCCGCTAGCTGTTTAGATTTACGCAGTGAAATAGCGGCAATGACACAGATGGGGGTCGATGTGTTTCGAGTATCACCCAGTAGTCTTGACTGCATCACTAAAGCCAATGCTTTGGTCGATACGATTCAAGCGACTAAAAATACTCAGGATTTTTCGATGAATAGCAATCTTGGTATAACCCAGTGCAACGGTTATTGGTTTGGTGAAGCGGGCCTTGCTGTGCATGTGAATCCATAGCCTAGAGCTGAAGATAAGTCTAAATTCAAAGATAACTCAGCCAATGATTTTGGGATCTTGGCTGAAGCTTAACTGGCTAAAAAGCAGCACACTTGTCCAGCACAATAAACTTCCCAGTCCAATCCATTCTAGTAGGGCTGGCCACCACAAAGTAGGACGCGGCAGTTGCAATACCATCTCCTGATAAAACGGTCTATCGCCTTCGGTCAAACCTAAATTGAGCTGTGGCGCATACAGAAACGTCAACATGCTACATAAGACTATTAACGCCAACAACCCAGTCCAACGGCCAAAGTTAGACTTGCCGAAACAGACCAAGGCTAAGTAGAAGATCGCACTCAAACTCCCCAGATAGAAAAACCATTTCAGCCCAAGAACATGCAAGTGATACACGTTCACCGGAAATAATCCCACGCTCGCTAAAGCCAGAAAAGTGAGAGCCAAACTGATAAAGAAAGGGTATCCCCAGCAAGAAGTCACCTGCTGCAAAGAAGACAAACAATAGAAAACGAGGCTTAAACTGCCAAAAAACAATCCACCGTTAAGAATGACAGCGAAAGACGAATGACCATAAGTCCCTAATTCACTTAGGGTGTGATTCAAAAAATTGAAGCGATGGAATTCAGAATCATCGAACCCCAAAACAGTAATAACAATGCCAATTAAAAGCCCAAAGATCCCCAAAAAACCAAACTTAATGGCCAGTGTTGAGCCGCCTTTAATCGTAACCTTCTGTACTTTTGCGATCATGAATACTAGAGCTGGATGGGAGTAATACTAACTTACATGGAAATGAGAAGATTTAAAGCGGCGGGTATCCGCTTTATGAATAATATTTTTACTTTCATCGTTATTTGCGACTTTTTAGTCAATCACAAAAGCATCAAGATAGTGGAGAAGGTCACTTTTAGAGATAAGTCGATTTAAAGGCTTATCGCATAAAAATGTGTCCTAGTACCCAAGACTCCTTAACATTACCGCGATATGCACAACAGGTTCTCGTCAACGCTATATAGCCAGAGTTATCTCTATTGCACTTTCAAATCGAACAGAAAACCAGCCAACATGGCAGTAGCGCTAAAGTTGCTGATGTTTTTTTGTGCAGAAATAACATCTAGATAGTTTCACACACATCAGTAAACAAGTAATTAACCAGTCGTTAACCAACCTAAGGCAATTGATTGTAAGGCCATGTTTAATAATGATTTTACAGTAATACAATCCAATATAACCACTCTTAATTTATCGACAACTAAAGTAAAATAACTATGCTGTTTTGCTGCTTATATCAAACTAACTAGCGAATCGTTTTACATAGAGAAGCTAAGCGAGTAATCTTCCCCATTCTCGTTTTTGAGTTGAATTTAAATGCACCTTAATTAGCGTCGACAGCTTGTTACGTGCGGCTATTTATTCAAATTTACCATGTACGACTCGTACTTTAAGGTGTACAACATTGGCTACTGAAAATAAAAACCGAAACATTAAGACGATACTCACCTTTATCGTCCCTTCGCTGATTGGTCTGTTGTTATTTATGACCCCTATCAGCTACAACGATGCGATCACAATTCCTATCGCTATCATATCTAAAGCACTGCAAGGCGCATTGAGCGGTGTGCTAACCCTCATAGTGACTATTATTGTTGTGACTACGGCGCTGGCCTCTTTACTGTCAAAAGTGTTTAAGCCCACATTCGTTACGCAAAATCACTTCCTTAATGGTTTATTGAATGTCAGCCCTATGTGGTTGACGACTCGGATCTTAGGTGCAGTGTTTATCGTACTGACTTACTTAGGTTTAGGTCCAGAGATCATCAACTCCTCGAGCACTGGCGCATTAGTCTTAAACGACTTATTACCTGTGTTGTTCTCGGTATTTATCTTTGCAGGTATGTTACTGCCGCTGCTGCTGAACTTCGGCCTACTCGAGCTCTTTGGCACACTCTTAACGAAAGTGATGCGTCCCGTGTTCAATCTACCGGGTCGTAGCGCTATCGATTGTATGGCCTCATGGTTAGGTGATGGCAGTGTCGGTATTTTGCTGACCAGCAAACAATACGAAGCCCGTTTTTATACCCAGAGAGAAGCCGCAGTTATTGGTACAACCTTCTCGGCGGTATCGATTACCTTCAGCTTAGTGGTGATCTCACAAGTTAAGTTAGAGCATATGTTTGTGCCCTTTTATTTGACTGTGTGCCTCGCGGGTTTTGCCGCCGCTGTGATTGTGCCTAAGTTGCCACCATTATCGTGGAAGAAAGACAACTACATAGATGACACACCACGCATGCCAGATGATGAGCTGATCCCCGCTGGACATGGCGCCTTATCTTGGGGCTTTGATAAAGCCTTAGAAAAAGCCGCCAGTGCTGGTGGCATAAAAGCGGTCTTAAATGAAGGTATTAAAAACGTTGTCGATATGGTGTTTGGTATTATTCCTGTGGTAATGGCCATTGGTACGCTGGCACTGATTATTGCCGAGCACACGCCCATATTTAACTATTTGGGTATGCCGTTTATTCCATTACTCGAATTACTGCATATTCCAGAAGCCACTGAAGCCTCTAAAACAATCGTGGTCGGTTTTGCGGATATGTTTATTCCGTCAATCCTTGCCAGCTCAATTGAATCAGATATGACCCGCTTTGTAATTGCAGCCTTGTCTGTGACTCAGTTGATCTATATGAGTGAAGTCGGTGCACTGCTTATCGGCAGTAAAATTCCCGTCAACTTCGTTGAGCTTTTCGTGGTGTTTATTCTACGCACCTTAGTGACACTGCCTGTTATCGCAGGTGTAGCGCATTTATTGTTCTAACATTACGCTAGTTTGGGCCTAACGTAGGTTTTAATGTAAGTCCAACAAGCGTTCCAAAAAAGGGGAGTCAGATTAACTGACTCCCCTTTTTGCACTAACTCATACACGAACTGGCTGTTGTGATTATATAGCGTGACTTAATCGTACAATCTCCACTCGATACCACACAACTCACTTTTGGACATTTCCGAGTTAGACTTTTAGCTCGAATTAGTGAATTTCGAATTAAAATTTCTATGGGTAACGCCAAAAGAACCGGCGGCACAGCCGTCTGGTTGCTTTACTTGCTAGCATGATCCAGCCTACGAAAGGTAAGTGACTCGCTGCTATCGAAGTGCATTGGAATAACAAGGTAAGCCAGTCCTGTCGATACTCTGTTTCTACCCAAAACTAAATTTTGGTCGCAGTCCTTGTACAAGAATAATTGTGTATCGTGCCAGCCGACTAACTCACTTAGTTGGGGCAAAACCGTTGAATGGGAATATAGGGGCACTACACCGTCTTCTAAAGATTGTATAGATTCTGGATTACCGGATTTTCTAAGAATACCTTGAGAATATCCTTCAGCCAAAACTTTCCCAGCAGAATCAATAGAAAGCGAGATACGGTCTATATCCTGATGCTCTTCCAGTATGAGATCCTCTAATTCGGGCCAAATAATCTGTGAGAGGTAAACTCTGAAATGATCCTGTGCATTAGTTGCTTCGTTGGAGTATGTGCCTTGAAGTGCAGATAACTCGCCTATCTTGCAAAATTTAATGTCCGAATTCGGCGAGTTGGATGCGCAGCCCGTCACCAACAGAAAGGTAAGAACAATAAGTGTGTAAGGTTTCATTATTGGCATGCTAACGTCTTAGCATTTATGCGCTGCGTTGTTTGCGGGACATAAATTGCTTGCTGGACTTGGCCGCTGCCACATCCATGTTGATTAGTAAAAATGATGCTATAGGAATTTGCTTTTTTGCGGTAGCGTTTTTTTTTACAGTTTAGCGGATAATCACTTGATATCATTTTAGCTTTCTCATTCTTATACGCTCTCGCATGACTGATTATTGACCTTCATAGACAGCATAAAGGCCCCGCACTCAGGCTAACTCTCGTATCACATCCCCTCACTGGCTTGCGCCTATAAGGCAGGCTGCTTTTTGCTGTCGGTCATTCCGCTTCGTCTTGAGGGAGAGGCTATCCTGACAAACGTAGTGGCTGGTTTTTGAAAGTTCAGACGGGCATGACTTCTAGGTTGAAAGTAACCTCATCACATTAGCTTTTTTATAGCCACAACTTTATTCGCCCTACTTGCATTTTAGACTTTGAAACAAGCTTTGGGGCATATGTCGTCTAATGACGTTATGGCGATTCAAATCCCATCAAAAGAGTTGCTCGACGAGGCTTTGTAGTGTTAATACAGCTATCGTCCCATTAACTAAAAGGCTTGCCAAAACCCTTAATACCCCAGATTAGGACATCATTGTAAACATCAGAAATGTATTGGTAGGTGGAAAGGTCTACAGAGAATATTTTGCCTTTGAAAGGAGTGTAATCACTGTTATCCAACTCTTTAGATAACAGCACTTTAATCCGTCCTTTCCCTTGGCTGTATTTTTGTTTGAGTGGTTTGAATACCATGAGTGGAGCTTTTCCGCTCGTTAATGCGTGGATATCGCAGCGCAATAACAAGCCGTTGTGTGGTTCAAATTGAAATCTATCTTGCTTATCCATATCGGCGTAACTTTTTATATGAGCCCCTTCGAGAACCTTACTAATATTGCAGCCAGTGACGACGCAGCGGCCACCATATTTTTGATGTAATGCCTTAGTGAAATCATGTTGCTCTTTAGTGTTCCGATTGAGACCAAAGTAAAAATCACCTTCAACAGCACCAGATTGGGCCTGCTGAGAGGGGCGTTCAATACCGACAAACTCGCACACATAGTTACACTGTTCACAGTATCCAAGGAATTGAAGTAACTTTGATAGTTCATCGTTGCTAGTGGCGCTATTGCCAAGTGCATTGACAGAAATTGTCTGCTTGAAAGTGAATTTAACCCCGAGCGCATTAGTAAGCGATTCCCATTCGGTTCTGTGTTGCTCATCAGTGCCGTTCAAGTGAAAATAAAAGTCCTGCTTAGCTTTTTTGATCGAAAATAGGGTTTTTCCGCGCTCTATGCCAAAACCGATAGATGGATTGCCTTTGTTCAGAGTGTAAGCTGCAAGCCCTTTAGTGAGTTGGTTGTCTCGGAGGGTGGACAGCAGTAGTTGCATGCCTTGACGCGCATTTTCATTCTCCCTGCTAACACTTAAATGTGTAAAAAAACCGCTCTGAGCAGACAATGATATCGATTTCTTGAGCGGATAGGATTTCTTTGGGGCAGTAGACATTAAGCATTGTCCTTAATGGAGTGACTTCGAAGTGTTGATCAATCTCTAGTACGGCTTAATTTATAACTTTGTAGCATTACTAAAATTAGGTCAATCAGTGTATATCACATCTAGCCTAAATTTATGATGCTGACTCGCAATGGGGCAGAAGTAAGTTAAACCAACCTATCGGATCTAATTGCATCCTGATGTGAATCTTGCAGGTTCAGTCCAGGCTAATTCACCTTTTGTCATCTGCATGTCATCTAAACTTCATCATTCGGTCAAAGCCCCCCACTAAGCTCATATTCGTTAACAGCCTAATGGGGTGAATACGAGATGACAGGATTTAATTTCAGGAAACTTGAGAGGTCTACGCGGGAAGAGATAAATGACCCCAGCCTTTCCCCTCCCATCTTTAATCGCTCAACACAAACGCCAACATTAGCACCAACATCCTCAAATCAATTCAATTGTGCCGCTATTACCCCATCCGCATTAACTTCAGACCAGACGGCATCACCCCAGACAGCAAGCATCACAGTTAACGCCCTCTGGTTGTCAGATATCCATTTAGGCTGTAAGGATTGCAAGGCTGACTACCTGCTCAGCTTGCTTGAAACCGTGCGTTGTCAGCACTTGTATCTGGTCGGTGACATAGTCGATTTATGGGCGTTGAAACGTAAGCTGCACTGGCCCGATAGCCACAATAAAGTACTGCAAAAATTCATTGAACTGGCACAAAACGGCATCCAAGTGATTTATCTGCCGGGCAACCACGACGAACTGATTAAACCCTACGCCGAGCTAAGCCTGTGGAATATTAAAATTGCCCGCCAACATATTCACCACGGAATTGGCGGCCATAAACTCTTGATGCTCCACGGGGATCAGTTTGATGCCGATGTGTGTGTCGGCCGTTTCTACGCCATATTGGGCGACCATTTATATGACCTATTATTGTTCCTCAATCGCAATCTCCATAGCTTGCGGGAACGCTTAGGTTACCCCTATTGGTCACTGGCAAGTTATATCAAGTCCAAAGTGGGCAAGGCTCAAGCCGCTATTGGACATTACCGTCAAGCGGTACTCAACTATGCCCAGCACTTTGATGTTGACGGTGTGATCTGCGGTCATATCCATCAGCCCGAACTCTCGACTCACCCCAGAGCAGCCCAATATTACTCACCACTCAGTCCCCTTGAAAAGAGGCAGATCATCTACGCCAACGACGGTGACTGGGTCGAAAACTGCAGTTTAATCACAGAAACCTTAAGCGGCGAATTACAACTTTGCCGCTGGAACGAGCAAACGCTCAAGCTCGATATTCTCAACAGTATAGCGCTGGTACAACAGCCGCCTGAGACGCACAAAGACAAGCAACAAAAAACGGCAGCGCAGCAAATGCCAAACATAAATACCGGCGAAACTCGCCCAAGGGATGTTGCCTAACACTATGAATCAATTACATAACGCTATGGAATACAATGAAAAAACGCTAAACAGCAACCTTAGCCACAAAAAGCATACTGTGCCGTTTAAGGCGAATAACATGATTTTTACCGTTGATAATGTGGTTGAAAAAAATCTACCAGCGATCAATGACAAACCTTGGCTCGCTAAACCTGCCAAGGCCATGCTGCGTTACCTGCTCAATGAAAAACAGTGCAACGATATCGCCAATCAATATACCTATTTACAGGGCGTAGACTTTGTCGAACAAATGCTGGCGAGTTTTGACTTTAGTTTTACCGTGCCCGCCAACGAAATAGAAAATATTCCCTGTGAAGGCCGAGTGGTCATATTCGCGAACCATCCTATAGGTTCACTCGATGCATTAGCGCTCATCAAACTCATCAGTGAAGTTCGCCCTGATATTAAAGTCGTCGCGAATGAACTCTTGATGGCGCTGGAACCGCTGCACTCAATCCTACTGCCGGTGCGCAATATGACTGGTGGCACACCGAAACAACATTTAGAAAAAATCCACCAGCACCTGCGTAACGAAGGCGCAGTGCTGATTTTTCCGTCGGGCGAAGTCTCGCGTCTGCGCCCTAACGGCGTGCGTGATACCCAATGGCACTCAGGCTTTTTAAAGATGGCAATTTCCTGCAATGCGCCCCTACTGCCAATATTTTTAGATGCCAAAAACTCTGCCACTTTCTACGGCGCATCTATGATTTACAAGCCACTTGCGACACTGCTACTAGTGAAGGAAATGTTCAAGCAGGCTAAACGTAATATGCCGATCCGCATTGGCGAGCTCATTCCCAATGAAGCCGTACGCTCAATGGACTTTCCACTCAAGACCAAGATAAAACTGCTTAAAAATCACTTGTATCGTATTGGCAAAGATAAAGATCCACTGTTTATCACCCAGAGCGCTATCGCCCACCCCGAATCGCGCCGTGAACTGCAAGCGGCACTGCAACAATGTGAACTTCTAGGGGAAACACAAGATAACAAGTTGATTTATCTCTACCAACACCACGACAGTAATCCCATCATGCGGGAAATTGGCCGCCTGAGGGAAATCGCCTTTCGCGCCGTAGGCGAAGGTTCGGGCAAGCGCCGCGATATCGATAAATACGATTCCTACTACCAACACTTAGTGTTGTGGGATAAAGAGCAGTTTGAAATTATCGGCGCCTATCGTTTTGCCAGTGGTGAGCAAGTCTTAGCAAAATATGGCAACAACGCACTCTACAGCCAATCCCTATTCCAATACGCCGACAGCTTTATGCCCTTTGTGAAGCAAGGGTTAGAACTCGGTCGCAGCTTTGTGCAGCCTAAATATTGGGGTAAACGCAGTTTAGATTATCTGTGGTTTGGCATTGGGGCTTATCTCGCCAAGCATCCTGAATATCGTTATCTATTTGGCCCTGTGTCCATCAGTAATCAACTGCCTGGAAGTGCGAGGGAAATGCTAGTGCACTTTTATGCGCGGGAATTTGCACCTGCGCAGCAGATGGCAGTTTCCATGTCACCCTTTGGCTTATCTAAATCCCAAAAAGCTAAGTTAGATGACTTGTATTTCTCCGAGGATTATCAGAGTAACTTTAAGCAACTCAAACAAGTGCTCGCGAGTATGGGGGCGGCCGTACCTACGCTCTACAAACAATATGGTGAACTATGTAAAACCGATGGGGTTAAGTTTCTCGCCTTTGGTATCGACGCCGACTTTGGCGATTGTATCGATGGCTTAGTGCTGGTGGACACCCACAAACTGAAAGGCAAAAAGTATCAACGCTACATAGGCGCACACTTGCCCGAATCGGAGCGGATGCCAATCACAGCGGATGATGAGCCAGAGGTCCAAGATCTTTGAGTTAAAACTTTGTAATGGGTGTTGGCTAAACTTGCACCACTCTGTTATAAGTAACTGTAATGCTGCGCATTAACAGAGCGCATCCTAGGATGCGCAAGCTTAACAGGGGATCATCATGCCGATCATTATCGCCGATATTATGAGTACCCGAGTCGTCACGGTTGAAATGGACGATCGATTAACTGTGGCGAAGGAAATCTTCGACCAAGCGAGCTTTCATCACTTGTTGGTCGTCGATGAGTATCAACTTGAAGGCGTGCTATCGGAGCGGGATCTATTGCGCGCGATTAGCCCGAACTTAGGCAGTAGCGCCGAAACCGCAAGAGACTTAGAAACCCTACAAAAACGTGTCCATCAAGTGATGACGCGTAATCCGGTTACCGTCGCACCTCACATCAATTTAGACACGGCCACCCGCATGTTATTAGATAACAATATAGGCTGCTTACCCGTGTTAGAGGACGGTAAATTGGTTGGGATTGTTACTTGGAAAGACTTATTACGTGCCTATTGTGAGTACAGAGCACAAAATCAAAGCGAGTGCTAATCCTAAGACTGCACTCGCTTCTGTTCTCAATAACTCAGTTCAAATCACTCAGTTTGCCTAACTTAAATCGCCCAGCCACCCATATAAAACACCACTAAACCTAAGGTGATGGCAAGCACGCCTAACTTCAGTTTGCGCCATTCGCCACTGCAAATACGGCCTACCACCAGTGTCACAAAACCCAGCATAATACCGGTAACGATATTACAGCTTAAGATGATAAACACAGCGCAGGTTAAGCCCGACATGGCATCAACTTTATCGTCAAAATCGAGTTTCGCCACATTACTCAGCATCAACAAACCCACATACATCAAAGCAGGCGCTGTCGCATAGGCAGGCACTAAGTAGCTTAATGGCGCTAAAAACATCATCAATAAAAACAGTACGCCAACGATAGTCGCGGTTAAACCTGTCTTACCGCCCGCTGCAGTCCCCGCCGCCGACTCGATATACACAGCCGCTGGTGCACCGCCGACTAAACCTGCCACCATACTGCTGACTGAGTCTGAAGTTAAGGCTTTACCGCCGCCGACAATATTGTCGTCTTTATCGAGTAAATTAGCTTGGCCAGCCACAGCACGGATAGTGCCGGTCGCATCGAAAATCGCCGTCATCACTAACGCTAATACGATAGGCAATACCACAGGATTAAAGGCACCCATAATATCGAGCTGTCCAATCAGTGAATGCTCTGA
This sequence comes from Shewanella sp. SM29, assembly GCF_025654245.1. Lineage (NCBI taxonomy): Bacteria > Pseudomonadati > Pseudomonadota > Gammaproteobacteria > Alteromonadales > Shewanellaceae > Shewanella > Shewanella sp. SM29. The sequence continues at coordinate 153,750 of NZ_JAKKRN010000001.1, read as the reverse complement.
GGTAAAATCAGGCAAGGCGAACAAACCTTGGTATTTAACGCTCGGATCGAACACTAAACCAAATACCGATAGCGCGATAATCACCAACAAAATACCGCCTGGTACACCGCGGCGCTCTAAACCAATTGTCGCCGCTAAACCTATAACGGTAGCGATAACAGGTAAGCTGTTAATGTCGCCTAACTTCACAGGTAAGCCTGCGCTATTGGCCACAATCAACTGCACACTGTTAGTCGCAATCAAAAGTAAAAACAAGCCGATACCTATGCCTGTACCGTGGGCTATGCCCTTTGGTAAATTCGCCAGTACCCACTGGCGAATACCTGTCACACTCACAAGTGTGAACGTCACGCCCATCAGGAAAATAGCACCTAAGGTGACTGGAATCGACATTCCCTGACCGAGCACTAAGCTAAACGCAGTAAAGGCCGTGAGCGAAATCGCGCAGCCAATCGCCATAGGTAAGTTAGCCCATAAACCCATGAGCAAAGAACCAAATGAAGCAATTAAACAGGTAGCTATAAACACGGCGCCGGGATCAAACCCCGCTTGGCCTAACATGTTTGGCACCACAATTACTGAGTAGACCATAGCGAGGAAGGTTGTAAATCCCGCAATCACTTCTTGGCGAACTGTGCTGCCACGTTGTTGAATAGAAAAATAACGGTCCAGAAACGAACCAGAGGGTACGGCTGTTGAACTCAATTGCTCAGACATAATGTTGTTATACCTTGTGATCTCTTAAAATGGGGTCGGTACCAATTACCCTAAAACGCAATTGGCGACGCTGGCTGCGGCAGATTAGAGCCCCAAATCCATCAGACTTGGGTGAGAGATCCACATCATTTTCCTACTGTGGGAAAAATCCATGATCTGCAAGCAGTGATGCCTCGCGATGATTAAAAAGCCATTAACCATGTAGACGCAGCCGTTGTTGGGCGCGGATGATACTGGAATCTCCCAAAGATAGCTAAGACATCGCCTACACTTCGATAAAAAATTAGCGGCAAAAACTGAAATCTGTTGTTTAAAAAAACGCCTAAACCTATGTAATAACTGCTACTTAATATCACATTAATCACGATAAGAGTTTGCCAGTGCTGCGTAAACGTTCGCTAACTTCCCTCTCCTTCATCTCCCAATATTAGAATATGGCAAGTCAACCAAACCTTGATACTGTGCATTGATACTTGGCGTATTAACGTTTCAGGGGTTGTTGTACAAGGAGCCACACTTACGCTTTATGTAACGAACACCTCGTCATTCACACCGCCTGCGTGAATATGCGATCTTGGTAGCTTTATTGAACAAAAAATTACTCTGCTTTTACAGTCACATCAATATGACTTATGCTTAGAGGCACTGATGGGACTACACTTAGCTGACTATGAAAGAAAAAGGATTGGGTATGGACGAAAGGCGTAAGTTTTCGCGGATTCTATTTGCCACGAGCGCACATCTACAACAAGGTGGTGCGCAGTGGGAGACGACCATTCTCGATTTGAGTCTAAATGGCGCTTTGGTTGAAGAACCGCAAAATTTTATTAATTCGGGTGATGCTATTACCCTCAGTTTTGCCTTACCAGAATCTGACATTGAGATCCGTATGGAAACTGAGTTGGTCCATCAAAAAAATGCCCAATTAGGTTTGAAGTGTAACTTTATCGATGTTGATAGTATCAGCCACCTAAAACGTATGGTGGAACTGAACCTAGGTGATGCTTCTTTGCTGAATCGTGAACTTATGTTGTTTATCGAAAAACACAATATCACAGCTTAAAACACCAGCTCACAAATACAAACAGCGCCTAATGGCGCTGTTTTACTTACTGGTGTTAATCTCACTCGCGAGCATTTGATGCTAAATCGCTTCTAGCGCTTCGGATAACTTAGAAACACCCACCACCTCCATCCCAGCAGGAGGCTTTTTCGGCACATTGGCCTTGGGCACGATTGCTCGCTTAAAACCATGCTTAGCGGCTTCGATTAATCGCTCTTGCCCATTAGGCACAGGACGAATTTCGCCGGACAACCCAACCTCACCAAAGGCAACTAAATCGCTAGGTAAAATGTCACCACGAAAACTCGATACCATAGCCAAGAGTAACGTTAAGTCGGCACTGGTTTCCGTTACTTTCACGCCGCCCACCACGTTAACAAACACGTCCTGATCCGACATCTGCAAACCACCATGGCGGTGCATTACGGCAAGCAACATGGCCAAACGGTTTGCATCCATACCCACAGCCACGCGGCGCGGGTTAGACATGGCCGAGTTATCCACCAGCACTTGCAGCTCCACCAACAAGGGCCGGGTGCCTTCCCAAACCACCATAACAAGCGAGCCAGATGATTCTTCTTCACCACGAGAAAGGAAGATTGCCGAAGGATTGGCGACTTCCTTTAAGCCGCGCTCTGTCATGGCAAATACGCCTAATTCATTGATCGCGCCAAAACGATTTTTATGGGAGCGCAAAGTGCGGTAACGACTATCGCTATCCCCTTCGAACATCACAGAGCAGTCGATACAATGTTCCAATACCTTGGGCCCAGCCAAACTGCCATCTTTGGTTACATGGCCGACCATAATCACGGCAATGCCATTTTCTTTCGCAAAACGGGTTAAGTAAGAAGCGGATTCACGCACCTGCGACACACTGCCAGGGCTCGATGCCACATCACTCATGTGCATCACTTGAATCGAGTCAACAACGATGACTTTAGGCAATTCTTTAAGGGCAACTTCGCAAATTTGCTCGACGCTGGTTTCAGACAACATCCGCAATTTATTGGTTGGTAAACCAAGGCGATGGGCGCGCATCGCTACCTGCTGCAACGATTCTTCACCCGTGACATACAGTGCAGGCATTTGCTCGGCCAAATGACACAGAGTTTGCAATAAAAGCGTACTCTTACCTGCGCCTGGATGTCCGCCAATCAAAATGGCAGAACCTGGTACAATCCCACCACCGAGCACTCGATCTAATTCGCCAAAATGACTCAAGATCCGCGGTAAGGCATTAAGATCGATTTGATCTAATGTCTTCACTTCATTGCTGCTTGCTCCGGCATAACCGACAAACTTAGTGCTGCGCCCAGGCGAAGCTGCACCGAGCCTCACCTCAGTGATCGTATTCCATTCCTGACAAGCACTACACTGCCCTTGCCAACGGGGAAAGTCTTGTCCACACTCATTACATACGTACGCCGTTTTATTCTTTGCCATAACTCATTAAAATCTGTATAAAATCAATTTAAGTAACTACGAATACTGCCGACATAAGACTAACAGCCCAATACAAAATAAGCATTAAAAAGAACCCTACATGAGTCTAGATAACCATAGTGCACTCATCGAACAGCTCAAGCCATTGCTCATGGAACCTAACTTCCAAGAGATTTTCCATCAGCTGACGATAGATGAAACCAATTCGACCCGTTTTCTAGTGAAAATGGAACTCAGTCGCTTGGCTTCACCATGCACGCGAATTATCGATCTCAGGGATAAATCTGAGCTTCCTTGTGTTGAAGTGATGTTAGGTCAACAGCGACATTTTTTAGATGAACCCGCCAAAAACAGTATGCATGAGGCCATGTCACTGTTTCGCAACCAATATACCTTGGGAGTATACGAGTATGTGCTCAATGCTCACCAACAACGTCGGTTAAAGTTGCGCCAAAATGTCACGCAAATGGAAGCCGCTGAGTCAGAGCCTTTTATGGTGCCAGGCGTGGTATTAGGCAGTTATTTCAACCGCACAGAAGAGCGGATGAATTACAGTATTCGCATCGCAGCATCGCAAACCGGCCGTGGTGAAGTACAAGGGATAACTGCAGATTTATCCGTAGGTGGTGCCCGTATTCGTCTTGCAGCCAACCATCCCTTCGATCTCGACCATCCCCTTAAAATAAAATTACTGGAACTCAGTGAAGAGTTTTACTATCCCGATCTCCAGCTCGGTGTTGACTATGAGGTTGTCGATAGCCAAACCAATGGCGAATATATTTGGTTAAGACTCAAGCGTATTGGGGGCAGCGAAGCCTTAAGTGAAATGCTTGGCAATTTAATCCGCGGCTACAAACTGCGTTACAAAGTAGATGTGAATGATGTGATAGTCACAGCAACAGGGCTTGGATTTGAGCGTCATTATTTACCCCATTTACCGCACTTACCTTTATATTTCAATACTCAAACTCAAGGTTTGAGCCACATGCTACTCAGCCGAGATAACCAGCAGATAGTGCATTATTTTCAAGATGAAAATGATGTGAGCCAGTTACCAGCTATGCTGACACCAAGCCGTTTATCTGAGCTACTTAATCATCCTGAAAATCCCGACCATGGGCTATTTTTTAGCTTTACCTATAATGCCCAAGGTTGCTTATATTTTTACTCTGCCACCTTAGCAGAGCTTAAAGCTAAGGGCATGATGCCTTTATTTTTAGGCTTTGCATCGACCAAGCCCAGCTGGCGGATCTTCAAAGTCACCCAAGATAAAATTTATCATGATAAGGGTTATCGACGTGCGACCCTCCCAGGAGATGAAGCAAAATTTAGCCCATTGGTCGAACAACAATTATCGCAATTTAGTCATTTGCTTCAGCTCATCGAAATCAGCAACGAAGATACCAGAGGCCATTACAAAGCTTGGCAAGACGATAGTAATGCCAACGCCCTAAAAACCTTTGGTCAACAAAGACTGACCACCAATCAAATTAAGTTAGTTTCCATGCAGTTTAGCGAGCGACGCCAAGAAGCGCGTTTCGCCTTTAAAACCTTAGTCAATGTGACTCAAGACAAGCACAAAGCCACGGGCATTACTTTAGATATTTCAAGCCGAGGCATGCAATTAACCTTGGATAATCCTGCAGATTTTTCATCAAATAAACCACTACTGTTAAGCTTCCCAAAGCTCCAAACCATTGCAGGCAAGACACAGCTAGATAACCTCCCCTATCGCTTAGTAAGAGTCCGTAAGAATGGCGTGACGCTGCATTTAACCGCAGTAATGGGTCATTCTCCCCATGTGGGAGTGGAGTTTTTAAATAAACTCATCGCTCATAATAAGGAAAAGTTAGAACAACTAACCGAAAACAATAGTGAGGCTAATGAACTAGCCGATGGTTTAAAAAATTTATTATTACGTGATTTGCATTCTGTGCCCTATTTTGTTGAAAAAACAACAAAAGCAGCTCAAGTCGCGTGTTTAGGCGTCGGCACGCGGCAAGATGAGGTCAGCGATATTTTTGCTGCGGGAACCTCAGATACCCTGCAATATAACTTAGCACCGCTACTAAAAGACGGATTCTTTAAACGGGATATTCTCGAACCTATCCGTCAGATGAAACCACAACAAGACATGGATTTCATTGAAGTGTTTGTCCAAGTAACTCGACAATCTCGCGGAAAAATTCATCTGAAGTGTATGCGAACGACAGAAATCGGTAACGCTCAAGCGCAGTTAGCCTTTATCAATCAAAGTAACATTACTGGCCGTTTTATTGCTCTACGCATTTACCGTGGCGCGACAGAGAAGCCAGACATGAGTTATCTGCGCCGCGAGTTGGAATACATTCATATTCATGCAAACCACAAAGCCAAACAGTTAGAAGAACAGTTATGGCGTGTGATTGGTGTCGGCGAACTGTTAGATATTACCCAAGAAGTTGAATTAAGATACCCAGTACTTCATAAAAAGCAGTCTTAATTGTTTAATACCGCCAGATCAAAACTTAAATACCAATCCCTTATCTTAGGAAAATGATCGCTGGTGGCATCTAAATGCGTCAGCATATCTGCATGGCCATAGTCATGCTTAAAGCCATTCTCCTTAGAAAGAAGTGTCGATTTAACCCGTTTAAAGCCACACTCTACGACCATATCCGCCACATCTTCAGGATGCCCCAACACAGTATCGTTTTGCCCTGAAATAAACCAAGCCGGTGGCCAATGAGCACGCTTTGCCGCTTTCGCATAATCAAACCCATCATCGTGATCGATCCAATCACCCCGCACCCAATCGATACTTTGAACTAATGAGGCGCGACTTTCATTGTCCATACCAATGCGCAACTTATCGGCGGCGAGGTAACCTTGGCCCATCGCTAAACCTGGCGCTAAACGATTCCAAAAAACATCAACCATTAACCACTTTTTGAAGGACTTAACCCGAATTGTTCGTTTGCTACCGAAAGTAAGCAGTGAACGAACGCTTTGCTGCAAATCAGGATATCGGGCCAAACTACTCGCCATCAACACGCCGCCCCATGAATGGGCGCACCAATGCACCTGCAAAGGCGCCACAGCTTTACGAGCCGTCTGCTCTTGGCAGACTTTTTGATGTAAATCGAGAATCGCCTGCTGCACTAAAGGTAACTGCTCGCGGATCACTTCACCCTGCCCTAAGGTAAAATCACGATCGATTTTAGGCAAGCTGAGCCCTCTTCCTGCAGTATCCAGCACATACACCACAAATCCCGCCTTCGCTAAATAACAACCAAGACCACGGCCACTCTGGCTATAAAACACCCGACCGTTAGACATAGCACCATGAAGCATGAGGATAGGCGTTTTAGAAAAATCAGGCGCAGCCGGTAATAACTGGCGTAGATGCAGTTGACCATCGCGGTACGGCAGGTAGATTGAAGACTGTGAAATGGTCGAAATTGAGCCTTGGGCGAGCTGAGTCAAAATAAGTCACTGGTAGTTTATCAATATCCCTAAACTACCAGCTCATCAATAAAAGACAAGAGTCCTTACTCTAACTCAGTCTCTATCCAGACTTATATTTAAATAAATGAATAATCTAGATTTGTAGCAGGTAAGGTAGAACTCGCAGGTCGAGGTGACGAATATTGGCATCCGCCGCCGCTGCCAGCTTAGGTTTGGCATGGAAAGCGATACCAAAATCCGCTGCCATCACCATAGGAATATCATTCGCGCCATCGCCGATCGCGACTCTTTGGCCTTTTGGAATTTGCCACTGCTCACTGCAACGCTCAACCACATCTGCTTTAAACTGCGCATCCACAACTTTACCTGTTACTTCACCCGCAAGTTTACCGTCAGTGATCACTAACTCATTAGCAAAGGCCGCATCTAAGTTTAAAAGCTGCCTTAAATGGCCAACAAAAGGCGTAAAGCCGCCAGATGCCACCACTAAACGCCAGCCATGGGATTTAAGCTCTAAAAGCATAAGCTCAAGCCCTGGCATCAAAGGCAAGTTGTCGCACAAGGTCGTGATAATACTGGCATCGGCGCCCTTAAGCTGTGCCACGCGCTGGCGCAAACTCTGCTCAAAATCTAGCTCACCTTGCATAGCACGTTCAGTAATCGCCGCCACGCGCTCACCCACGCCTGCCATGGCCGCTAATTCATCAATACATTCAATCTGAATCGCCGTGGAATCCATGTCCATCACTAATAAGCCGGGATGATTCAAGCGAGGCAAATCAGCATGAATGACATGCAATTCAGCTAAAGACTGAGGGAATGCCGCTAACTGCGCCTGAGAAGGCAAATTTACCAGTGCCAACTCGATACAATGTAAACCAACTTGGCGTTCGATATGGGCGATACCGATAACGTTAGACTGAGGTAATTGCGCTATCCATGCCGATATTGTCGCCTCTACCACGGCATCTTGATAAATAATTCGCACACGTGAAACACCAGCGGGGTTTGCTGACTCTTGATAACGTTCAAACACTTGCCCTTGGCGTTCAAACCTTGGGGAATGGTCAGAGACTAACCACAAAAAAAGCGCATCTTGGTTCAAGCTTTCCATCGGACTTAAATTCTCCAACTATCGGGCTCACTCAGAATCAATTATGATTAGGCAAGCGCTCTACATTTTAAGGGTCAAAGTGTTATATCTTAAAGGGCTAAAGAAAAGCCATAAAATCAGTAGACTAATCCAAATTGCCGCCGCCTTCGCCTTAATATTCGGCTTAGTGCAATTGTGGCAAACAAGCCTACTACAAGGTCAGCTGCTTCTAAAGTCCCAAACTCAAAAGATGGCCAGATTACTGGTACAGCAAACCGCTTATGGTGCCGCACCCGCGCTACAACTGCAAAATGATGAGCAGTTGCAATGGCTCGCCAGCGCTTTAGTGGAAGATCCTAAGGTGATGTCCGCCGCCATCTTCAGTGACCAAGGCATGCGGCTATCCTTCGCTCAAAGCATCACTAAGGATGTAGTTGAGCCTGACTCTGAAGATATGAATTTGCTGCTAAGCAAATATCCTCCCTATGTAGAGCCCGTGATCCAAGAAGGGAAAAATCTAGGTTATGTCGAAGTTAGGCTTGATACCAAGTTATTTTTCAACGAAATCAAAGAAGCTCATAATTTAAACATGGAGCAACAACAAATCATGCTGTTGGTTGCAGGCTTGATTGGTATGTTGCTTTCGCGCTCTTTGTCTTTCAAACGTGCCGACTTCGACCGCCGCCGCTTTCGGGTTAAGTTGCGTCAAGCGCCGAAAAAACCTAAGAAACGATCCATAGCTGAAGAGCCATCAGAAAGTGTTAATGATGGTTTGGCGCAAGAGCTAACCGAAGATCAACCGGTGGCAACCACTGATAACCCACAAGAGAAAGTGACTAAGCCAACTAAGGCACCAAAAGCAGTGACAGAGGCAAATACCGATAAGCTCACTCAGACCAGCGTGCAAACTAAGGCCGAAAAAACGTCAGAAAAATCATTGGAATTACAGGATAATACAACAGTTGAAAACGCGGCAAACGATGCGGAACAAGCGGTACCTGTTAAGGTTAAACCTAAAGTGAAAAGTGTCCGTCGGGTAAAACACGCGACTAAAGCAACAGCCGCTGCAGCCGAAACCTCGACGCCAAAAACACCCAGTGAACCAAGTGATCTCGACACAGATTCAACAGGTTAATCTCTATTTCGATAGATAAGGTAAATCACTAATCTATTGATAGCTAAGCTCTAGATAAGCCATAAACAAGCAATTTCTAATAACCAAACCATTAATTACAAAGTCGAATAGAACAGCCGCTAAAAATTGGCATAAAAAAAGGGTTCGCATTGCGAACCCTTTTTTCAGTAGCACACTCTTACAGAATAACAGTTACAGTGTAATAGCCGCTTCTAATGTCATGATGATCATATCATTGAATGTGGTTTGACGTTCTTCTGCAGAAGTCTTTTCACCGGTGCGGATGTGGTCAGATACAGTCACTACGCACAGGGCACGTGCACCAAACTCATGGGCAACGCCGTACAAACCAGCCGCTTCCATTTCTACGCCTAATACGCCCATCTTCTCCATCACGTCAAACATTTGTGGATCAGGAGTGTAGAACAGGTCCGCAGAGAAAATGTTACCTACGCGAACTTTAGTGCCACGAGCTTTCGCAGATTCGATAACCGCATTCATCAGCTCATAGTTAGCGATAGCGGCAAAATCTTGGCCTTTAAAACGTAAACGGTTAACCGCTGAATCAGTACATGCACCCATACCGATGATCACGTCACGTACTTTAACGTCAGTGCTGATCGCACCACAAGTACCCACACGGATCAGGTTCTTAACGCCGTAATCACGAATTAATTCAGTTGCATAGATAGAGCATGAAGGAATGCCCATGCCAGAACCCATTACTGAAATACGCTTACCTTTGTAAGTACCAGTAAAACCTAGCATGTTTCGAACATCAGTCACTTGCTCAACATTTTCTAAGAATGTTTCAGCAATATATTTTGCACGTAATGGATCGCCTGGAAACAGCATTGTCTCAGCGAATGCGCCCTCTACAGCATTAATGTGTGGTGTTGCCATCGAAATAACCCCTGTTTATTTTATTAAGACTTAAGTCTTTGTTTACTGACGGCAAATGTCAGCCGCCAAATCGAAATAAATGCTAATTTGCCTAAAGGAACGATTCGCCATAGGCCATAGGTTCAAGCTTAAAGTGGCTCGCAATAGATTGGCCGATATCGGCAAAGCTATTACGACGACCCAGCGATCCCGCTTTCAATCCAGCGCCAAAGGCTAATACTGGCACATATTCACGGGTATGATCCGTGCCTTGCCATGTTGGATCGCAACCGTGATCCGCCGTTAAAATCAGCAGATCGTCTTCACCTAATAATGCGAGCATTTCAGGCAAACGGGCATCAAAATATTCTAGCCCTTTGGCGTAGCCAGCAACATCACGGCGATGACCGTAGTGAGAGTCGAAATCAACGAAGTTAGTAAACACTATAGTGTTATCACCCGCAGATTTCACTTCGGCTAAAGTCGCATCGAAAAGTGCTTCTAAGCCGTTCGCCTTCACTTTTTTAGTGATACCACAGTAAGCATAAATGTCGGCAATCTTGCCTACACTCACCACTTCACCGCCAGCCTCTTTCAGCTTATCGAGTACAGTTTTTGCAGGTGGCGCGAGCGAATAATCCTTACGATTGCCGGTACGGGCAAAATCACTTGGACCAGTACCATCAAATGGACGGGCAATGACGCGACCTATGTTGTAAGGCTCTAACTCTTCACGGGTTATTTCGCAAAGACGATAGAGATTGTCTAAACCGAAGGTTTCTTCATGACAAGCGATTTGGAATACTGAATCAGCAGAGGTGTAGAAAATAGGCTTGCCAGAGCGCATGTGCTCTTCGCCTAACTCTTCTAAAATGGTTGTACCTGAGGCATGGCAATTACCTAAGAATCCATCCAGACCTGCACGGGCTAAGATATTATCCGTCAGTTCTTTAGGGAAAGAATTTTGGTGCTCGCTGAAATAACCCCACTCGAATAGTACGGGCACGCCCGCCATCTCCCAGTGACCGCTCGGCGTATCTTTACCCGAACTTAACTCTTGTGCATGACCATAAGCACCAATCAGCTCAACATTATCGCCAAAACCGGGTGCAAAGGCGCCAGTACTTTCCATCGCTGCATGGCCTAAACCTAAGCGCGCTAAGTTAGGTAATTTCAGCGGGCCTTCACGGCCAATATCGGCTTTGCCTTCGGCGCATGCTTTAGCAATATGACCAAAGGTATCGGAACCGACATCACCAAAGCTTGCTGCATCAGCAGAAGCACCGACTCCAAAGGAGTCCAACATCATAATAATGGTACGTTTCATAATTCTTCCTTAAAGATCCGATGCACGAATATAGGCATAGAACTCAGGTGTTTTTTCTGGAGCGGTTTCACCAATGTGAATCGCTTTTTTCACCGCAAGTTCAGCTTCCGCGAAGGCGGCTTCAGACTGTGCATGGATAACGGCAATCGGAGTCGATGAATCTACTTTATCGCCTAAAGCACACACTTGAGTTAAGCCAACACTATAGTCTAGTGCATCACCGGGCTTACGGCGGCCGCCACCTAAGGTCACAACCGCTAAACCTAATTCACGGGTATCCATGCTATAGGCATAACCTTGCATATCGGCAAAAACTGGACGAATAATTTGTGATTGCGGTAGGTATTTACTGTAGTTTTCAACAAAATCGACTGGACCACCAAGACCCGACACCATCTTGCCAAAAAGTTCTGCAGCGCGACCATTATCGAGCACACGATTCAGTTTAGCGCGAGCGTCGGCTTCATTGCTTGCAAGACCGCCCAGAAGCAACATCTCAGCGCAAAGACCCATAGTGACTTCATATAAACGCGGGTTACGGTAAGCACCCGTTAAAAAGTCGATGGCTTCTTTCACTTCAACCGCGTTACCGGCACAAGATGCAAGCACTTGATTCATATCTGTAAGCAAAGCTGTCGTTTTAGTGCCCGCGCCATTAGCAACAGCGGCAATACTGCGAGCTAATTCTTCCGATGCTTCATAGGTTGGCATGAAAGCACCACTACCGACTTTCACATCCATCGCTAGTGCATCTAAATTACAGGCTAATTTCTTAGACAGAATCGACGCTGTGATGAGGGAAATGGATTCAACGGTGGCGGTATTATCGCGGATAGAATAGAAACGTTTGTCGGCAGGAACGAGATCGCCTGTTTGACCAATAATCGCCACACCGACTTCTTTAACCACTTTGCGGAATAATTCACTTGATGGCTCAGTTTGATAACCCGGAATAGCATCAAACTTATCGAGCGTGCCGCCCGTATGACCTAGGCCACGCCCAGAAATCATAGGCACATAACCACCACAAGCAGCAGCCATAGGGCCAAGCATAAGGCTAATCACATCCCCCACACCGCCAGTGCTGTGTTTGTCGATAACAGGGCCATTGAGTCCCAATGACTGCCAATTAAGTACAGTGCCAGAATCACGCATCGCTGTCGTTAAAGCGATTCTTTCATCCATATTCATGTCATTAAAGTACACAGCCATGCCTAATGCGGCAATCTGACCTTCGGACACTGCGTTAGTAGTGATACCTTGAACAAAAAACTGTATTTCTGCGGAACTTAGCGCTAAACCATTACGTTTTTTACGAATAATCTCTTGAGCTAGAAACATGATACTGCCTCCAAGATAGGCACTAACAACCCTGTCGCTAGTGCTTATCTTTGCAATGAAACATCAAAACTGTAGCAATATTACAAGTTCATACTATCGAAGTTTTGAGTTTGCCAAATAGATTTAGGTCACACTTAATTAGGCTCGCTATACGCTGATAGTATTAATCAGCGATAGTTTGCAATTAATAGCCTTGAGTTGGCTTAGGCGCATCAGCTAATTCTAGTGTGTGTAACAAGCTGTTTAGTAAACTTGAAGCACCAAATCTAAAGGTACGTGGTGAAACCCAATCAGCACCTAAAATACGCTCAGCAACACCGAGGAATTCAGCCGCTTGTGCAGCATCACGCACACCACCGGCAGGCTTGAAGCCTACTTGGGTATTCTTCTCGCTGATCACAGTTAACATGATTTCAGCCGCTTCAAGTGTGGCGTTTACAGGCACTTTACCAGTAGAGGTTTTAATAAAGTCAGCACCTGCATCGATTGAAAGCTCTGATGCACGGCGGATAAGTGCAGGATCAGCTAACACGCCAGATTCGATGATGACTTTTAACAAGACTTCACCACAGGCTTCTTTACAGGCTTTAACTAATTCAAAACCAATTGTTTCATTGCCTTCCATCAGTGCGCGGTATGGGAATACCACGTCCACTTCATCGGCACCATAGGCAACAGCTGCGCGAGTTTCTAGCACAGCAATGGCAATGTCATCATTGCCATGGGGGAAGTTAGTCACAGTGGCGATTTGGATATCTTCAGCACCGATTTCATCTAACGTCTTGCGTGCAATCGGGATGAAACGTGGGTAAATGCAGATAGCGGCAGTATTGCCCGCAGCAGTTTTCGCTTTGTGGCACAGGTCGATCACTTTTTGATCTGTGTCGTCATCATTCAAAGTCGTTAAGTCCATCAACTCAATGGCGCGTTGTGCTGCTTTTTTTAAATCAGTCATAATAGCTCTCCAAAATAAAAATTAAATGAATAGAAATCAGTCGCATAAACGCAACGCTTGAGAGGTGGCATTATTTTGATTATTTTTATATGGCCGGGCCTTCAGGCGGTGCCGAGTAATTTGCTTGTACAAACTACCTTGTTGTAGGTATTCAATCTTGCCTAAGCCATAAAGAACAATAGGCATCCTGACACTTAAAATAACTTATAAGTGACCACGACTTGAATCCTTGAAGACCGGAAGAGAGGATACGAATAAAATCTTGCTCCTACTTTTCCGCGAAAAATCCATTTTAGCGCGAGAAAAACACAAACCTTTATATAAACTCACTTGTTAGCCTAATAGGCTTAGATAAAGACTCATGGTAAAACTAAAGATGGAGCCGCATAATGCGGCTCCAACAAGCAACTACTATTACAAGAGATTAGAACTTGTAAGTTGCTGACAGGTAGTGTGACCAACCTGTTGATTCTAGAGCTAGTGCACCAGCACCATCTTCTAACAGATAGACGTCTTTAAAGCCTTTCAAGCCATATCCAAGAGCGTAACGATCTGAGTGCCAGTATAGGCCAAAGAATGCGTTACCACCGTTAGTTGTTTTTGGTACGAAAGCAGCTTGGTCTTCGTCAGCGCCGAATTGATAATCAACATAACCTTGAAATGCTAAGAAGCTCTTATTGTCGAAGAAGTAGAAAGGCTTGAACCAGTTAGCAGAGAACTGGTAACCGTTCCACTCTTTAGCATTCATATCGTAGTGGCCGTACAGGTTCATGCCTGTTTTGCCTAACCAAGGCACGTTTACGTCTGCACCTATACCCCAGAATGTGGCATTAGTACCAACATTATCACCATTAAAGTCACCACCGATTAATCCGTCCCAGTTGAACAGAGTAGAGAAGTAAACTTCTTGGATTGGACCGAAAGATAAATCTTTACCAGTCACTGCATCAATAGAAATACGTGGTGCAAACTTCATAAACAGTTTGCTTTTGGCATTAGCTGGATTCTTATCACCATTGCTTGATGATTCATTAGCAAGGTTAAATATATCAACATAGCCATATAAATCGAATATTCCAGAACGGCCGCCAAATTCCATTTCTAAATAGTTATGTTGATCGCCTGATGCTGGGTTCTCAGGTTTTTCACCAATAGAGTACATAGCATTGAATTGCATCCACTTGTAATCAGAACCGTGAAGATCAGTACGATCAGCAGCAAATGCGTTACCAGAGATTGCTGCTACTGCAGTAGCGGCTAAAGCTAAAGTTTTAACGTTTTTCATCATCAACCCCATTTATCTTGTTTGCTACCATCGAGGGTAGCGTTCTTTTTGTGGCGTTCGCATTCTACCTAGATTAAAAAAAATCTCAATAATCTAGCGTAAAATCACAAACACAAAATTCTTAATTGTGAACAAAGTCGCGACTTCTGCATTACGATTAATTAACGTAACCGTAGACTCACGACATTTAAGACAGAATGACAGCTACACTTCAGTTGCATTCTGTGTCTTTCAATTGGAGAAACTATTCACTACAGGAATCACTACTGGAAAATGGTTGAATTAACTTAGGCCCTGCCCTGCATGGTCAGGACCCAGTTAGTGGGGTTTCCCCCTACTGTTGCTACTTAGATAGCTAAGAACAAACCAGCAAGTGTTGCGCTCATTAAGTTAGCTAAAGAGCCGGCGATAACCGCACGAATACCCATTGTAGCTAAATCATGACGACGGTTAGGAGCCATAGCACCTAAACCACCAAGCAGAATCGCGATTGAAGACAAGTTAGCGAAACCACACAGAGCAAACGAAATAATCGCTTGTGTTCTATGAGTCATCACAGCTTGTGTCTCAGCAACACATAACGGCAGACCTTTAACAACTTCAGCAGCTACTGCTGTACAAGCCGTGGCAGCATCAGAGATATATGGAGCAAAGTTTAAGTAAGCAACGAATTCGTTAACAATGATCTTTTGACCGATGAAAGAACCTGCTACTAATGCTTCATTCCAAGGCACACCGATAAGGAATGCTAATGGCATGAACACATAGCCAAGGATCAGTTCAAGTGTTAAACCTTCAACGCCAAACCAACCACCCACACCACCAATAATGCCGTTGACCATAGCGATCAAACCAACGAAGGCTAACAACATAGCGCCTACGTTTAAGGCTAAATGCATACCTGATGAAGCACCTGCAGCAGCGGCGTCTAATACGTTAGCTGGTTTGTCAGGATCTTCTGGTAAATCGCTCATGTCATTTTTAGCAGCTTCAGTTTCAGGGTGCATCAGTTTAGCCATTAATAGACCACCTGGTGCTGCCATGAATGAAGCGGCAACTAAGTATTCGATAGGTACACCCATCTGCGCGTAACCAGCCAATACTGAACCCGCGATTGATGCCAAACCACCCACCATGATCGCAAACAGTTCAGACTGCGTCATAGTTGGAATGAATGGGCGAACCACTAATGGGGCTTCAGTCTGACCAACGAAGATGTTAGCAGTTGCTGACATAGATTCAGTACGGCTTGTGCCCAATGCTTTTTGTAAACCACCACCGATGATACGGATGATCCACTGCATAACGCCTAAGTAATATAGAACCGCAATCAGAGAAGAGAAGAACACAATAACGGGTAACACGTTAACTGCGAAGATAAAGCCAAGTTTGAAGTTAGCTAAATCACCAAACAGGAAACCGATACCGTTTTGTGCGTAACCAATAACGCTAGAAACCGCATCAGACATTCCTTTCAGAATGTCTTTACCAACAGGAATATACAGTACAAAACCACCGAAGGCAGCTTGGATAGCTAACGCGCCGCCCACTGTACGTAAATTAATTGCTTTTTTGTTATTCGATAGGAGGAAACCTATCGCAAGTAGGGTGACCACCCCTACTAAACTCATTAATATATCCATTAACCATCACCCTATTGTTAACACTTTTTAATTATGTTGTTAATCAACCTATTTCCGAGTCAGATTATACCCGAGGCAAAGTCGAAAATCGTCGTTTTGATCATATTTTTGGAGTTTAATTTCAATCGCTTAGTGCAGAATGCTAGTGCGACCTACACCTGTTTATTTAAAAACAGCTAAAGGTCAAACAGTTGCATTACATTCGACACCAAGTGTTCTGATATTAGAACACTTGATTTTTTTTGCAAATTGGCAATTTTGTCTATAAAAAGAACAAGGTTAGCGGGCTGGTTACGTTTTTCAGTAACATTTATCGGCGTCATTGCAGGAGAGTCAGTCTCAAGTATGAAGTGCTGAAGTGGTAATTCGCTGACAGTTTTGAGCAATTTTTTGGCATTAGGGTTCATAATCAAACCACCAATTCCCAGCTTAAAACCTAATTTGATATATTCCTGTGCAATTTCAGTACTGCCAGAAAAAGCATGTATCACACCGCCTCTAGGCAATTGATGCTTTTTCAAACACCCTAAAACCTCTGAATGTGCTTTTACGCTATGAATAATAACTGGCAGATTAACGGACTTAGCTAAAGCTAATTGTGCCTCAAAAAATGCGAGCTGCTGAGGCCACGTTGAGGAATAGAGCTTATCTAAGCCACATTCACCAATAGCAACAAAGCGAGGACATTCTAGTAACGCCGAAACTTGAGATGTTAATGCTAAGATCCCAGCATCAACATCCTCTGAACAAAACCAAGGATGAATACCGAGGGCAAAATAAGTTTGGTATTGTTCGGCAACGGCGAGCTGTTTGTGCCAATGCTGCGGCGACACACCGGGAATAATCAGATTATCTACGCCAACACTGTGCATTCGCAACACCACATCGTCGCGGTCAACATCAAACTCGGCAAAATCCAAATGGGCGTGGGTATCAATCACAGTAAATGCCTCACTCTGCGGTCGATTTACCAATTGAATGAGGTTCAGGTGGCGATACCGTTTCGTCAACCACCAAAGCTTTGACGCATTTTACCGCTAATGGAGGATCTTCAAGGCGCGGCATGCAACAGCGACGATTTTCAGGTGTCAGCCCCATTCGGTCGCACCAATGAATATAAGCCTGCCATGTTTTTGTGATCCAATTCGCCATCATTCACATCCAGAACCGATTTTTAGTTTTCGTTAGATACAAAAATGGCGGTGAATTCACCGCCATTTCAACCACTATTCTAAACCGAACCCTATTAGTGTTCGCGGGTTTTCGCAAACTCAATATCAGGATATCTTTCCATCGAAAGATTAAGGTTAACCATAGTTGGTGCAATATAGGTTAAGTTATCGCCACCATCGAGAGCCAAGTTTTGGCTACACTTACGGCGGAACTCTTCAAGCTTACGCTCATCCTTACAATAAACCCAGCGAGCTGTCGACACGCTAATACCTTCGTAAATAGCTTCAACGTTATATTCACTCTTCAGACGACCAACAACCACTTCAAACTGCAGTACACCCACAGCGCCAACAATCAAATCGTTAGTATCAATTGGGCGGAATACTTGTACAGCACCTTCTTCAGATAACTGTACTAAGCCTTTTAAGAGTTGCTTCTGTTTAAGCGGATCGCGCAAACGAATACGGCGGAACATTTCAGGGGCGAAGTTAGGTACGCCAGTGAAACGGAATTTTTCACCTTGGGTAAACGTATCGCCAATACGGATAGTGCCATGGTTATGTAAACCGATGATATCGCCTGGGTAAGCTTCTTCAGCACGCTCACGATCGCCCGCCATAAAGGTCAATGCATCGCTAACGTTAACATCTTTACCAATACGCACATGGTGCATTTTCATGCCTTGCTCGTAACGGCCTGAACAAACACGCATAAAGGCGACACGGTCACGGTGTTTTGGATCCATATTTGCTTGGATCTTGAACACGAAACCGGTGAATTTTTCTTCATCAGGCATGATAACGCGTGTATCGCTTTCGCGCGGTAATGGCTTAGGTGCCCACTCGACGATGCCGTCAAGAATATGGTCCACACCAAAGTTACCTAGCGCAGTACCGAAGAACACTGGCGTCAACTCGCCTTTCAAGAAAGCTGCATGGTCAAATTCATGCGACGCGCCGCGCACTAATTCCATCTCATTGCGCAAATCAGCGGCATAACTGCCAATCGCTTTCTCAAGATCAGGATTATTAATGCCTTTAATTACACGACGCTCTTGGATCGTGTGTCCCATACCGCCTTGATACAAGACCACTTCATCACGCAGTATGTGGTAAATACCTTTGAACTCTTTACCACTGCCAATAGGCCAAGTAATAGGTGCACAGGCAATATTCAGCACGCTTTCGACTTCATCCATCAGATCAATAGGATCACGGATATCGCGGTCGAGTTTGTTCATAAAGGTCACAATCGGCGTATCACGCAGACGTGTCACTTCCATCAACTTGATCGTACGGTCTTCAACACCCTTAGCAGAGTCGATCACCATCAAACATGAGTCAACGGCCGTCAGAGTACGATAAGTATCTTCAGAGAAGTCTTCGTGACCAGGCGTATCGAGTAGGTTAACAAGGGCGCCACCATAGGGAAATTGCATGACAGACGTAGTAATAGAAATACCACGGTCTTTTTCCATTTCCATCCAGTCAGACTTAGCATGCTGACCCGATTTTTTGCCTTTAACCGTACCCGCTTTCTGCAAAGCGTTTCCGAATAACAGCACTTTTTCGGTAATGGTTGTTTTACCCGCGTCGGGGTGCGATATGATCGCGAAGGTGCGACGTTTATCGACCTCTACTTTATTGCCTGACATGTTAACCTATGCACTTGTATCGCTAAAAAGGCGCAAATTATAGCGCCTCAGTTCGAGCTTGGCTAGGCAAAGCCCGAGATGAACTCGGGCTGAGAGAGGTTATTTTGTGGCTTCGAGCAAACCTTTGACTTTGGCGAGTTCAATACGCGCATATCTATGTTCGACAAAATCATAGATATTGGTTGCCAATGCTAAGCGAAAATAGTTTGCAGCATCTTGATATTGCTTAGTTTCTATCGCCATTTTTGCAAGGTAAAAATAAGCTTCGCATAAACGTTCAGCATATTCTTTCGGATAAGTTAAGCCTACTTTAGCCGCAGAAAACACCTCGTCACGGCTTTTTTTACCTAAATAATAATCGACGATAACGGTCGCCCAAGCATCATTTTCTAAATTCTGACGATGCTGCGCTAACTGTTTTTTAGCTTCAACAGAGTCAGCTTTCAAATCAATCAAATACAACCATAATGCCCGATAACCGTCTTTATTATCGCCTGCATAAAACGCCTGCATATCTTTAGTCGCTAAATCAATACGGTCGCCATAGTACAAAGCAATACCGCGATTCAAATAGGCATAATCATAATTAGGTGCTAACTCTAATACGCCATCGAAGGCTTCATAGGCGCTGTCGTATTCACCTTCTTGGGTGTAATAAATTCCAAGGAAATTATAGGCATCAGCAAGATCAGGCTGAAGTTTTAACGCTTGCATAAAATCAATCCGTGCGAGCAGTCTTAAGCCCACACTGTCGTAAATCACACCACGATCGTAATGAAATCTGGCTCTCTGTTCATTCGTCAGTTCGACCGTAGCCAAAATCTCGTTGAGTTTTGCCAGTGTCACTTCGACTTTATAATCAGGCATAACTGGCGCGACAACCAATTTACCTTCAACATCATTATGGTTATCTAAAGGAGACTGGGTGGTTGCGCATCCGGCTAACAACAGACTGGCACTCGCCAGCACAGCAACGACAGCGGTTCTAATTTTAAGACTCATCCATTTCTACCTTTTTAGATTCCCAACATACGCAGAAGAATCTTCATGATAGCAATCCCACCACAGGACCGCTATTAGGGAATTAAGATTAATACTGACTTTCTTAATGCTAAAACAAAAAAGGAGATCATTTGATCTCCTTTTGATGCAATCACTTAAAAAGTGTGTGACTATAAATAAGTCAAAGACTCATTATTCAGCAGCAGCTTCTTTCGTTTGTGCTTCTTTAATTGACAGACGTACGCGGCCTTGACGATCCACTTCCATCACCTTAACGGCAACTTCTTGGTTCAGCTCAAGGTGATCAGACACGTTAGCAACACGTTCATCACTGATTTGTGAAATGTGTACTAAACCGTCTTTGCCCGGCAGAATGTTCACGAACGCGCCGAAATCAACGATACGGATAACCTTACCATTGTAGATACGACCCACTTCAACTTCTGATGTGATTTCTTCGATACGACGGATAGCTTCTTTAGTTGCTTCGCCGTTTGAAGAAGCGATCTTCACAGTACCATCATCTTCCAGTTCAATCGTAGTGCCCGTTTCTTCGGTCAGAGCACGGATAACTGCGCCACCTTTACCGATAACGTCACGGATTTTTTCTGGATTGATCTTAATAACAGTGATACGTGGAGCGTGATCAGAAATATCATCACGGTGTGAACCAATCGCTTGATCCATCACGTTCAGGATATGTACACGTGCACCATAGGCTTGTTGCAGTGCGATATCCATGATTTCTTTAGTGATACCTTCGATCTTGATATCCATCTGCAGTGCAGTAATACCATCACGCGTACCCGCAACTTTAAAGTCCATGTCACCTAAATGATCTTCATCACCTAAAATGTCAGAAAGAACAACGAAATCATCGCCTTCTTTCACTAGACCCATAGCGATACCCGCTACAGAAGTCTTGATAGGTACACCGGCATCCATCAGCGCGAGAGAAGTACCACATACTGACGCCATAGAGCTTGAACCGTTAGATTCAGTGATTTCAGATACAACGCGTACGCTGTATGGGAATTCAGCCGCTGAAGGCATAACAGCGTTAATACCGCGCCAAGCTAACTTACCATGACCGATTTCGCGGCGCTTAGGTGAACCCACCATGCCTGTTTCACCAACAGAGTATGGAGGGAAGTTATAGTGCAACATGAAACGGTTAGTGCGCTCGCCCATGATGCTGTCGATCTTCTGTGCATCACGTTCAGTACCTAAAGTACAAGTTACCAACGCTTGAGTTTCGCCACGAGTGAACAATGCGCTACCGTGAGTACGTGGCAATACGCCCGCTAACACACTTAAGGCACGGATCATATCTGGTTCACGACCATCGATACGTGGCTCGCCACGGATGATGCGACCACGAACCACTTTCTTCTCTAAGCTACCCAGTAAGTTGTCAACTTCACGTAAATCAACGCTTGGATTGCTCGCTAACAAGGCTTCTTTTGCTGCTGCTTTTACAACAGAAACTTGAGCATAACGATCTTGTTTGACTTGGATTTTATACGCATCACCTAAACCAGCTTCAGCAAGCTCTTTGATTTGGGCAACTAAATCGGCATCTTGCGTTGGTGCAGTCCAATCCCAAGTTGGTTTACCGGCTTCTGCTTTAAATTCAGCAATCGCCTTGATAACCACTTGTTGTTGATCGTGACCGTAAACTACAGAACCTAACATCACTTCTTCTGGTAATGCTTGGGCTTCTGATTCCACCATTAATACTGCACCAGCAGTACCAGCAACCACTAAGTTCAGTTGGCTGGTTGCAAGTTGTGCAACACTTGGGTTCAACACGTATTCGCCATCAATGTAACCCACACGTGCAGCACCTAAAGGACCACTGAATGGAATACCAGAAATAGCCAGTGCCGCAGAAGTACCGATCATGGAGATGATATCTGGCTCGATTTGTGGATCGACAGATACTACGGTAATGATAACTTGAACTTCGTTTTTGAAACCATTAGGGAAAAGAGGGCGAATTGGACGGTCGATCAGACGAGCGATTAATGTCTCATCTTCTGAAGGACGGCCTTCACGCTTAAAGAAACCACCAGGAATTTTACCCGCTGCGTAGGTTTTTTCTTGATAGTTAACAGTCAGAGGGAAAAAGTCACGACCTGCATCTGCATCTTTTTTACCGACAACAGTGACTAACACTGTCGTGTCACCCATACTCGCTAAAACGGCTGCATCAGCTTGACGCGCTATAACACCTGTTTCCAGGGTGACTGTATGTTGACCATACTCAAAACTCTTTACAATAGGATTCACGTGACCCATTCCTTAATTAATGACCTTGAATTACGCGCGTAAGTATACTGCAATTCGGATCAATAGATAAAGAGCAGATAATGATGACAAATACGTAACTTTTCACTAAAGTGGTTAAATCAACAAAGAGTTGCGGTTTATATTGATACGGAAAATCTCGCCGATGGTGAATAATTATCATGAAGGATGCGCCCGATGACAGGCAGTTTTAAGTCACTGACATGGAAACAAACTAACCTAGTCGTATTTACTGCCCTATTTTTTGCCATTGCCATTTTTATTGTTGAAATCGCTTTAGTCGTCGTATCAACCAAACAACAACTCACGACCACTCAGCAAGAACTCCTTGATTCAGTTGAACAACCTGCAGCAAATGCTGTATGGGCATTAGATGATAATTTAGCCCGTCAAACTTTAGAGGGTGCCATCAAAGTCGAACATGTTGGCTCGGCGGTGATTGAGCTAGACGATGGCTCAATGTTTGTTTCTGTCAGTAATAATAAGCAGAATAACTCACAGACTTTTATCAGTTTAAGTAATAAATTATTTGATGATCTCAAAGAAATTTCTCGCCCTTTGTATAGGCCTTTTTATTTTGAAGGTACCCAACAACAGCAACTCATTGGTACATTAACGGTTTTCTACGATACCCAAGAACTAACAAACACCCTCTTCTCGCAGTTAAGATTTAGTTTTTTTGCTACTCTCGCTCGTGCACTCTTACTCACCTTAGTGCTGTCCGTGGTATTCCATCGCTTCCTGACTCAGCCTATCGCACGCATCAGTGAGGCCATCGATAAGATCGAACCCGACTCTCCGGATGAAAATCTCTTACCTATGTCCAACGCACACAAGGATGATGAACTCGGCTTAGTGACCTCGAAATTCAACCAAATTCTTATTCAATTTAGCCAAACCCAATCCAAACTGCGCAAAATGGCGACCCGAGATCCACTAACTGGCTTACCGAACCGCACATTATTGCTTGAAACTATCGCAGTCACTATCCAACGCTCGCGAGTACACAAACGCAGCTTTGCATTGATGTTTATCGACTTAGACCGTTTTAAAAATATCAACGATTCCCTTGGCCACGCATTAGGCGATCAATTCCTCGCTCGTATCGCCCGCATTCTCGAACGATTCGTTGGTGATAAAGGCACAGTTTCCCGCTTAGGTGGCGATGAATTTGTTATTCTAGCTGATACAGTTCACACCCCAGACCAAGCGGCAGATTTTGTAGATAAGCTACTGATCCAGCTAAATGTCCCGATTCAATTAAATGAACATGCAATTCATCCTGCGGCATCTATTGGGATTTCTATTTATCCCGAAGACGGTAACAGCGCTGAAGATTTGATCCGTCACGCTGACATTGCCATGTACAGCGCGAAAGCTGCAGGCTCGAATCAATGGGCCTTCTTCAAACAACAGATGACTGAGCGAGCAGCAGTTCGTTTACGCACTGAAGCATCTTTACATGATGCGTTAAAAAACAATGAATTTTTACTGTATTTCCAACCGAAACTTGATCTGCAAACAGGCAAAGTCATCGCCTGTGAAGCCTTGATCCGTTGGCAAAAAGACGGACGACTCATCAGCCCCATTTCCTTTATTCCCGTCGCGGAAGAAACCGGTATCATCATTCCTATAGGTCGTTGGGTGATAGAGCAAAGCTGTAAAGTACTTAGGGAATGGCAGAAAAAATATAACTATGCCATCCCAATTGCAATTAATGTTGCCTCACAGCAATTTGCCGATGCTAGTTTAGTTCCCGATATCAAACAGATGGCATTACGCTATCAAATCCAACCCGAGTTGCTGGAAATTGAAATCACTGAAACCTCTTTGATGAACGACATTGAACTCGCTATCGCTAAGCTTGAACAATTGAAATCAGCCGGATTTGGCATTGCAGTCGATGACTTTGGCACAGGGTATTCTTCACTCTCTTACCTGCGCCATTTGCCTATCACTACCATGAAAATCGATCGTTGTTTCGTTTCCGATCTACCTGGGGATAGCGCAATTGCATCAACTATTTTGATGTTAGGTAAGCAACTTAATCTGACCATTGTGGCCGAAGGCATTGAAAACGAGCAGCAATTGGATTGGTTGAAAGAAAATCAGTGCCAAGTCGGCCAAGGTTTCTATTTTAGTCAACCTCTACCCCAAGCTGAATTTGAAGCGCTGTATATAGCAACACAAACAGCAACAATAAGTAGTCTTGATGGTTTACGTGGGGCTTAGGATACTTACATTGGCACTTAAGTATCGATTCGATGCTTAATCACATCAAGCTCAGCGTAACAGACCTAAACGTTAGACAGATTTTGGCTGTAACTTCTTTATATCTCTCGTTTACACAATAAATATTCTGTTGAATTTTAGGCAATAAAAAAGGAGGCTAAGCCTCCTTTTTCACGTTAGTCGACGCGAAATTAACGACGTAGACCTAACTTTTGGATCAGAGCAGTGTAACGTGCTAAATCAGTACGTTTCAGGTAAGCAGTTAACTTACGACGTGAGCTAACCATACGTAACAGACCACGACGTGAGTGGTGATCATGAATGTGCTCTTTGAAGTGATCTTGCAAATGGTTGATTTGCGCAGTTAACAAAGCAACTTGAACTTCAGTTGAACCAGTGTCGTTTTCACAACGGCCAAAATCAGCCAAAATTTTTGCTTTTGCTTCAGGACTTAGTGACATGTATATCTCCAAATAAATAATATGAATCTCTAGCCGATCACTAACTCAGCCAGAGGGCGCGCTATTTTACCCATAAACCCACCCTAGCGCAATAAAAGGCGGGGACTAATGCATCAACTAATTTAATCATTTGTCGATGGATAGCGGGCTAATGCGTTTCTGCAGGTTCGTCATGGATAACAATGAGTCGTTTCGGCGCTAATAAGCCATCTTCGTTCATTGTGCCAATCCCCACAAATCGGCGAATGTCACCTAAAGTGATACGTACCAACTCATCGGTTTTCAAATCTGCATTAACCGGTACTCGAACCGCTTGACCTTGCATTAAGTAAGGAGCTATCGCATCCGGCACATTCACCTCTGGAAAATCGGCCACGGCCGTGTCCATAGGCAATAACAGAGGGTCGAGTAATACGCTCGGATCTATCTGTTGTTCATGTGCTTGAGCAACTAGCGTTTCAAGTTGTTCTAAAGTGACCATTCTGGCATAGGGATACTGTGCAACTTGGGTGCGGCGCAGCATAATCACATGGGCGCCACAACCGAGCATCTCACCGAGATCGTCTATGATAGTGCGAATATAAGTGCCCTTAGAACAATGAATGTCTAAGGTCAGCTCATCGCCTTCAAGACCGATGAAATTTAGCTCAAATACCGTAATAGGGCGAGATTCACGCGGCACTTCTATGCCTTCACGGGCATATTTATACAGGGGCTGACCCTGATATTTCAGCGCGGAATACATAGAAGGCACTTGCTGAGTTTCACCACGGAAGAAATCAAGCGCAGTTAATAGCTGCGCCTCGGTAAAATCAATGGCGCGGGTTTGCACCACTTCACCATCGGAATCACTGGTATCTGTCCGTTCGCCAAGCTTTGCCGTGACTAAGTAGCGTTTATCGGCATCCAATAGATGCTGAGAAAACTTAGTCCCTTCACCTAAGCATACAGGTAACATACCTGTCGCTAACGGATCGAGTGCGCCCGTATGCCCAGCTTTATTCGCATTAAAAAAGCGCTTTACCCTTTGCAATGCAAAGTTAGAACTCATGCCAGTGGATTTATCCAGCAGCACTATCCCATCGATAAAACGACCTTTTGGACGACGAGCCATTAATCTTTACCTTCCGTTTCATCTGCGTCATCAGCAATATCATCACCTAAGACTTCATCTTCAACCGATGCGTCTTCGCTGCCAAATTGCTGTTGCTTCGCTTTGTCTTGGTTGATCACTTGGCTAACTAAGTTAGACATGCGCATACCTTCAACTAGCGAGCTATCGTAGATAAAACGCAGTTCAGGCATGACACGCAGCTTCATACGACCCGCCACTAAAGTGCGGATATAAGGAGCTGCGCTGATCAAAGCGTTTAGCTTTTCTTGAACGACAGCTTTGTCTTCTTCGAAAAAAGTCACGAAGACTTTGGCATAGCTGAGATCGCGAGAGACGTCGACGTCATTCACAGTCACAAAGCCAATACGAGGATCTTTCATGTCGCGCTGTAGCACTTGAGCAAGTTCTTGCTGAAGCTGCTGAGCGATTCGACGAGTACGACTGAATTCTTTTGCCATAATATTTCTTACCATAGCTTAAATTGATAAGGGCGGCTAAAGCCGCCCTTATTATCGTTACAGAGTACGAGCAATCTCGACGGTTTCGAATACTTCGATTTGGTCGCCAACGCGAACATCGTTGTAGTTCTTAACGCCAATACCACATTCCATACCATTGCGAACTTCAGCAACGTCGTCTTTGAAGCGACGTAGCGATTCGAGTTCACCTTCGTAGATAACAACGTTATCACGTAGTACGCGAATTGGCGCGCTACGCTTGATGGTACCTTCGGTCACCATACAGCCAGCAATTGCACCCAGCTTAGGTGACTTGAACACATCACGAACTTCAGCCAGACCGATAATTTGTTGTTTGAACACAGGAGACAGCATACCTGTCATCGCTGCACGCACTTCATCAATCAAATTATAAATAACGCTGTAGTAACGTAAATCAACACTTTCACTTTCGATAGTCTTACGGGCTTGTGCATCGGCACGTACGTTAAAGCCAACCATGATAGCGTTAGAGGCAGCCGCTAAGGTTGCATCCGTTTCAGTCAGTGCACCCACACCGCGAGCGATGATGTTCACTTTCACTTCGTCGGTAGACAAACCTGTTAACGAATCAGTAATCGCTTCGAGTGAACCTTGTACGTCTGCTTTAAGAACGATGTTCAGTTCTTTCACTTCGCCGTCTGTCATGTTCGCAAACATGTTTTCTAGCTTAGATTTTTGCTGACGTGCCAGTTTCACATCACGGAACTTACCTTGACGATACAGGGCAACTTCGCGAGCTTTACGTTCGTCACGTACAACTGTTGCTTCATCACCTGCAGACGGAACGCCTGACAGACCTAGAATTTCAACAGGAATAGATGGACCCGCTTCAGTGATTGAACGACCGTTTTCGTCTTTCATTGCACGAATTTTACCGTACTCAAGACCACACAGAACGATATCACCTTGGCGCAGCGTACCTTCTTGAACCAGAATCGTAGCCACAGGGCCGCGACCTTTGTCCAATTGTGATTCAATGACCACACCGGCAGCCATACCATCACGTACCGCTTTCAGTTCGAGAACTTCAGCTTGCAGTAAGATACCTTCTAACAGTTCGTCAACGCCTTCACCTGTCTTAGCTGAAACGAAGGCAAACATGTTGTCTCCACCCCAATCTTCAGACATAACACCGTGTTGTGACAATTCGCTCTTAACGCGATCGATATCCGCTTCCGGTTTATCCATCTTGTTCACAGCCACGATTAATGGCACGTTACCAGCTTTAGCATGTTGAATAGCTTCGATTGTTTGCGGCATTACACCGTCATCGGCAGCAACAACTAGCACAACAATATCCGTTGCCTTGGCACCACGGGCACGCATTGCGGTAAACGCGGCGTGACCAGGAGTATCAAGGAAAGTGATCATGCCATTTTCAGTTTCAACATGGTATGCACCGATATGCTGAGTAATACCACCGGCTTCACCAGCAGCCACTTTAGCGCGGCGAATGTAGTCGAGTAACGAAGTCTTACCGTGGTCAACGTGACCCATGATAGTCACAACTGGTGCACGAGATTCTAGCTTGATGCCATCTTCATCATCACGGTCTTGTAGCACTTGGTGCTCAAGCTCGTTTTCACGGATAAGCACAACTTTGTGACCCATTTCTTCAGCAACTAGCTGGGCAGTCTCTTGATCTAACACTTGGTTGATCGTGACCATAGAACCCATTTTCAT
This sequence comes from Shewanella sp. SM29, assembly GCF_025654245.1. Lineage (NCBI taxonomy): Bacteria > Pseudomonadati > Pseudomonadota > Gammaproteobacteria > Alteromonadales > Shewanellaceae > Shewanella > Shewanella sp. SM29. The sequence goes on along the minus strand of NZ_JAKKRN010000001.1, from coordinate 125,287 downwards.
CATCTGTTTGATGATTTCAGTCGCTTTCACTGCCATTAAATGCGCAAGTTCAGAAACAGTAACAGTTTCACCGATACGCACATCACGGCTCACTGCTGCCACAGGCTTATTGAAGCCATGCGCCATAGACTCAGGTGCAGTACTGCGGTTACGCATGTGTTTTTCACGGCCGTCACGGGCATCTTTGCCGCCACGTTTTTTCGCGTTGCTCTTGTTACGAGCACGACGTCCGCGTTTTTCTTCATCCAGATCAGAAGTATCTTCAGCAGCACGAGCTACTTTAGATGTCGTGATGTGATGATCACCGTTTTTCTCAGCTTCTAAACGTTGGCGCTCTTCTTCGGCCCAGCGCTTAGAATGTTCTTCAGCGAGTAAGCGAGCAGTTTCTGCCGCTTTAGCCGCTTCTTCGTCTTGCTTACGTTTAGTTGCCGCTTCTTGCGCCGCTTTCAAACGTTCAGCTTCTAGACGAGCCGCTTCTGCTTCTGGTGACATATCTTTAACCACTTTCACTTCGGCTGCTGCTTTAGCTTTCGCCTTGGCTTCTGCTTCCACTTTTGCCTTAGCATCTGCTTCAGCTTTCACTTTTGCTGCCGCAGCAGCTTCTGCTTCGGCCTTTGCTTTTGCCAAAGCTTCTGCTTCGGCTTTCGCTTCTTCTTCAGCCTTCAGAGTAGCCTCATTAGCATCACGCTTAACGAAAGTTCGTGTTTTACGAACTTCAACTTTAACATCTTTAGATTGACCACCATTACCGGCCACACTTAGGGTCGATACGGTTTTACGCTGCAGCGTCATTTTCGTTGGCGCATTTTCGCCACCGTGCTGCTTTTTCAGATAATCCAGTAACTGCTGCTTTTCAGCTTCAGTCACTTTATCAGCTTGGCCTTTCTTAATTCCAGCCTGAGAGAATTGCTCAATCAGACGTTCAACACTTTTACCCACTTCCGTGGCCAATTTCTCTACGGTAGTATCTGCCATCAGTTAAATCCCCCTGTTGATCGACTTATGCTTCTTCGCCAAACCAACAGATATTGCGGGCTGCCATGATGAGCTCACCTGCTTTTTCTTCTGTCAATTCTTCAATTTCGATCAAATCATCAATGCCTTGTTCAGCCAAGTCTTCTAGAGTCACAATACCTTTGCTAGCGAAAACATAGGCTAAGTGTCTTTCAACACCTTCAAGTGCTAGCAACTCTTCACTTGGCTCCACACCATCCAGTGCTTCTTCAGTAGCGAGAGCTCGAGTTGAGATCGCCGCTTTTGCACGTTCACGTAAAGCTTCGACGAGATCTTCGTCAAAACCGTCAATCGCCAATAGTTCAGACACAGGCACATAGGCAACTTCTTCGAGCGACGTAAAGCCCTCATCTGCCAGTACTTGTGCAAAATCTTCATCGACATCCAGTGAGTTAACAAATAAATCAACCACCTTGGCACTTTCTGCCTGATGTTTCTTATTCATATCTTCCACTGTCATAACGTTCAGAACCCAACCAGTCAGTTGTGTTGCTAAACGTACGTTCTGGCCATTACGTCCAATGGCTTGTGCCAAACTATCGGCTTCAACAGCGATATCCATAGAATGGTTATCTTCGTCGACTATGATAGAGGCAACATCGGCTGGCGCCATGGCATTGATCACGTATTGTGCTGGATTATCATCCCACAACACGATATCAACACGTTCGCCACCCAGTTCATTCGAAACGGCTTGTACACGCGCACCGCGCATACCCACACACGCACCGATAGGATCAATACGGCGATCATTCGACTTAACGGCGATCTTAGCGCGAGCGCCTGGATCACGAGCAGCGCCCATGATTTCAATCAGTTCGTCAGCGATTTCAGGCACTTCAACACGGAAAAGCTCGATCAGCATTTCAGGCTTAGTACGGCTTAAGAATAACTGTGCACCACGAGCTTCTGGACGTACTGAGTACAATAATGCACGCACACGGTCACCAGGGCGGAAAGATTCGCGTGAAATTAAGTCTTCACGGAACAATACGCCGTCAGCGTTATTACCTAAGTCAACCACTACGCTCTCGCGAGTCGCTTTTTTGACCACACCAGTGATTAACTCACCTTCTTGATCTTGGAACTGCTCAACCACTTGCGCACGTTCAGCTTCACGTACTTTCTGTACGATCACTTGCTTAGCGGTTTGAGTGGTAATACGGTCAAACACCACTGACTCGATATCGTCTTCGATAAACTCGCCAGGCTGGATGTCCGGATTTTCGTAACGTGCCGCTTCTAACGTGATTTCACGATAAGGGTTTTCTAACGCTTCACCGTGATCATCAACTACCATCCAACGACGGAAAGTATCATAACCACCGGTTTTACGGTCGATAGCAACACGAACGTCAATATCACCTTCGTACTTTTTCTTGGTTGCTGTGGCCAGAGCAATCTCTAGCGCTTCAAAAATTTTCTCGCGTGGAACGGCCTTTTCATTTGAAACCGCCTCAGCGACTAGCAGAATCTCTTTATTCATCTCGTCTTGCCTCGTTCACCTTGAAACCATCAAAACTTAGCGATTAAGTTGCCTTTGCGGATATTATCCAATGCGACAACTAACTCTTTACCATTCACTTTCAGCGAGAGCATTTGCCCGTCGACCGCAGTGATGGCGCCTTTTAAATTACGACTGCCGTCAACCGGCATAGTCAATTGAAGCTTTACATCCTCGCCTACATAGCCCGCGTACTGCTCAGCAGTAAATAAGGGTCTATCTACGCCTGGCGAAGATACCTCTAGGGTATATTCTGTAGAAATAGGATCTTCAACATCGAGTACAGCACTGACTTGGCGACTTGCATTGGCACAATCTTCAATATTGATACCATTCTCACCATCAATGAACACTCGCAGTGTGGAATGCTTACCCGCTTGAACATATTCAATGCCCCACAGCTGAAAGCCTAATGCTTCCACAGGTACTTTGAGCATTTCTGCCAGTCTGAATTCTAACGTTGCCAAGATTGACCCCCGAAAAAACAAAAAAGGGCTTAATAGCCCTAGTACAACGCCACATACGAAGCATGCGACAAATTTAAAAGTCCCAGATAACAAAAAACCCCGTAATCACGAGGTCATTAATTTCAAGAACCTGTAAACCATAACGAATTCAAACACTATTCGTTACTAGGAGCTGGTTGCGGGGGCCGGATTTGAACCGACGACCTTCGGGTTATGAGCCCGACGAGCTACCATGCTGCTCCACCCCGCGTCAACTGTGTGCAAGTATATTGACTATCGTCATTTCTTGCAATAACTAAGAGAGAACTTATCTCGCCTATCTTAGTTATATTTGGTGCCGAGAGCGGGACTTGAACCCGCACGACCGTTAGGTCACAGCCACCTCAAGGCTGCGCGTCTACCAATTTCGCCACCTCGGCGACACCTTTTACTAGTCAGGAATTTTCGTTTCTGACTTTTGGGTTCCTTGCTCAACTGGTTGGGTAACCTGTTCAGTGTCTGAACCTAAATCTTTCCATGAATCTTCATTTTTTGCGTGGTTTGCACTTAAGTTACCAATAAGCAGACTTAAAGTGAAAAACGCAATGGCAAGAATCGCCGTACTGCGTGTCAGGAAATTACCTGAACCGCTTGAACCAAAAAGAGTACCTGATGCACCGGCGCCAAAAGAGGCCCCCATGTCAGCTCCCTTACCTTGCTGAATTAATACTAAGCCTATTAGACCTAATGCAACCAACAAGTAAATAACTACTAGAACTTCATACATATTATGCGCTCATCGCTATGGTACACAGACTTAAAAACTCGCTAGAGTTTAAGCTAGCACCGCCAATCAGTCCACCATCAACATCAGGTTGGGCAAATAAATCTGCAGCATTACTCGGTGTCACACTACCACCGTAGAGAATCCTGATATTTTCTCCGATAAACGGAGACACTTCAGAGAGGCGTTTGCGAATAAACGCATGAACTTCTTGTGCCTGCTCTGGTGTAGCACTTTTACCTGTTCCTACAGCCCAAAGCGGCTCGTAGGCGATAATAGCGTTATCAAAAGCCATAGTGCCATTTTTCTGGATCACTATATCTAACTCTTCAGCAATCACCTCGAAGGTGCGTCTTGCTTCTCGTGCTGGACCTGACTCACCCACACATAAAATTGGGGTTAAGCCATGCTTTTGTGCAGCAGCGAATTTCTCCGCTACGATATTACTCGTCTCTCCGTACATACGGCGACGTTCTGAATGCCCGATAATTACATATCGACATCCTGAATCTTTGAGCATCTGACCTGAAACTTCTCCGGTATAAGCGCCAAAGTTATGTTGACTTAGGTTTTGAGCGCCCATCCTAACAAGTGAACCGTCTAACGCTTCCTTGTTTGCTTCTAGCAGTTGCCTAACGCTCTCTAGATAGATAGAAGGCGGGCATAAAACCACTTCAGCTGAATCATTTTGGAGCTTAGAGGCAAATTTTTTGAACAACTCTTGGGCTAATGCCGCACTGCCGTTCATCTTCCAATTGCCAGCTACCATAGGACGTCTGAGTGCCATCACTGTCTCCTCTGAAAGCGGCGTGAATAATAGCGAACCACTTATTAAGTTACAATAGCTAAATTCGAATTTTTTCAGATATCAGGTTGGAATGCTTATTTTTTACACGCCAAAGCTGTTTTCTGTTCATTTGTGCAGCTAACACCTTAATTTTAAATTGGTATCAGCCGCACTCATTACAAAATTAGCAAATATTAGCTTGCCGATTTTACCGCATCCGCAATCAAATTTGCGTGCGCCAATACTGCACTATGATCGTCACCTTCAACCATGACACGGATCAAAGGTTCAGTACCTGACTTACGTAATAATACTCGGCCACGCGCGCCCAGTTGAGATTCAACCTGTGCCTGCGCCGCTTTAACTTTATCTGACTTAAGAGGGTCGTGCTCGCCTTCAAAGCGCACATTGACTAACACCTGCGGCAACATTTCCATCGCAGAAGTCAGTTCTTCTAGCGTGGCATTCTGACGACGCATAGCCGCTAACACTAAAATCCCCGCAACGATGCCATCACCAGTTGTGCCGTGATCAAGATTGAGGATATGCCCTGAATTTTCACCGCCGATGCGCCAATCGAGTTCTTTAAGTAGTTCCATCACATAACGGTCGCCCACTTTCGAACGCGCAAAGGGGATGTCTAATGCTTGCAAGGCGAGATCAAGCCCAAGGTTTGACATTAACGTACCAACTACACCACCGCGTAATACGCCACGGGATTTCGCATCACAGGCCAGAATATATAAAATTTGATCGCCGTCGATCACTTCGCCTTTGCTGTTGACCATCATAATACGGTCACCGTCACCGTCGAGTGCAATACCTAAATCGGCACTTTCGGCTAGAACGGTTTCACAAATTTTACCCATGGACGTCGCGCCCACTTTATCATTGATGTTCATTCCGTTGGGTTTATCACCAATAGCAATCACCTCGGCACCTAACTCACGAAACACAGCTGGCGCTATGTGATAAGTTGCGCCATGGGCACAATCAACCACAATTTTTAGCCCAGTTAACGTGTGTTCTGCAGGAAAATTACCTTTGCAATACTCAATATAACGGCCACGGGCATCTTCAATACGCGATACCTTCCCCAATAGATGCGATTCAACACAAACGAGGGGCTTTTCAAGCTCGGCTTCAATTTCTAGCTCTAGGTTATCGTCTAACTTACTGCCGTCGGTGGAAAAAAACTTAATACCGTTATCGTAATACGGATTGTGTGACGCGCTGATCACCACCCCAGCTTCGGCGCGAAACGTGCGCGTCAAATAGGCTACTGCTGGCGTTGGCATAGGTCCCATTAACATCACATTAAGGCCTGCAGCAGAAAGGCCAGCTTCTAATGCTGACTCAAACATATAGCCCGAAATACGGGTATCTTTCCCTATAATCACCTTTTTGGTACCACTGCGGGATAACACGCGCCCCGCCGCCCAACCTAACTTAAGCGCAAGCTCAGGCGTCATTTGACCTGAACCGACTTTTCCCCGAATACCGTCAGTTCCAAAAAATTTACGTTCTTTCATATCGCTCCACAAACTCAAATGTGTCCCAATGATTTGGGATCATAATATTAATTAAATGCTTAACGAGAGCATAACGATGCTTAAAAATACGCTTGTGTCGCTTGTAACACCTTGAGCATATCCACAGTTTCAGTAACATCATGCACACGAATGATATGAGCGCCCTTTTGGGCCGCTATCATAGCGCCAGCAAGGCTCCCAGCAAGACGTTCTGAGGTCGGTTTTGCTAAGAGGTTTCCTATCATGCTCTTACGAGACAATCCTATCAATATCGGTAAATCAAACTGGGCAAAACAGTCGAGCTTCGCCAGTAATTCATAGTTATGCTCTAAGCTTTTACCAAAACCAAATCCCGGATCGAGTATTAATAATTCACGGGGGATCCCTGCTCGCAAGCAAGCTTCAATCCGCTCAGTTAAAAAGGCAGAAACTTCTTCAATAACATTATGGTAAGTCGGTGCAAATTGCATGCTTTGGGGTTCGCCTTGCATATGCATTAAGCATATAGGGACTTGCAACTCTGCAGCAGCTTCAAGCGCACCAGGCTCCATCAGGGCACGCACATCGTTAATCAAATGTGCGCCCGCAGCAACAGCTTGACGCATGACTTCAGGTTTACTGGTATCGACCGAAATCCACACATCATGGTGCGCCGCAACATATTTCACCAACGGGATCACCCGCGCAAGTTCATCGGCTAAGCTCACCTCGACGGCGCCAGGTCTTGTCGACTCACCGCCAATGTCTATCATTCCCGCGCCTTGAGCCACCATATCATCGGCATGCTGACAAGCAAACTCATAGGAAGAATATTGGCCACCGTCGGAAAAAGAATCGGGAGTGACATTAAGAATACCCATCACAATGGGCGAAGATAACGCAAGGCGTTTAGTGCCAGCAATCAGTTCAAACACGCATTTACTCCTGTAATACGAACACTTACGATTTTACTCACTGGCAAAACTTGCGTCATTAATTTCAAGCCTTCATTTTCTATCCGAAAAGACCAATGTCAGAAGATAAATATCAATGGTGGCAGAGAGTACCAATGACAGCGCAGTCAAATTGCTACAAGGTAAAACAAGAAAACCCCTTCACGGGGTTTTCTTTGGTTTCACAACACATTACTTAGCTGGAGATTCATCAGGATCTTTAAGTTCTGGCTCAGCAGGTGCAGTCACACTGTCTTCAGCTTTCGCTGCTGGTTCACCATGACCATTGCCTTTATCGTTAGAACCACTGTCATCTACTTGCCAATCAGCAGGCTGACGCACTTCACGGCGTTTCATTAAATCGTCAATTTGAAGTGAATCAATGGTTTCATACTTCATTAAGGCTTCTTTCATTGAGTGCAGAATATCGAGGTTATCCGTCAATATCTGTCTCGCTCTCGCGTAGTTCTTATCGATAAAGACTTTCACTTCAGCGTCGATGATAGTTGCAGTTTCATCGGACATGGCTTTGGCTTTACCCATGCTGCGACCTAAGAATACTTCACCATCTTCTTCTGCATACAGCAATGGACCTAACTTGTCCGAGAAGCCCCACTGAGTCACCATGTTACGCGCAATAGATGTCGCGTATTTGATGTCCTGTGATGCGCCAGTCGACACTTTTTCAGTACCGTAAATAAGCTCTTCAGCTAAACGACCACCGTAAGCGACTGAAATTTGGCTTTCTAACTTACGACGGCTCTGGCTCACTGAGTCAGCTTCAGGTAAGAAGAAAGTCACACCTAAGGCACGGCCGCGAGGAATGATAGTCACCTTGTGCACAGGATCGTGCTCTGGTACTAAACAACCCACAATCGCATGGCCTGCTTCATGGTAAGCGGTCATTTCTTTTTCGGCTTCAGACATCACCATAGAACGGCGCTCAGCACCCATCATGATTTTATCTTTTGCACGCTCAAATTCTTCCATGCCTACAACTCGGCGATTTCCGCGAGCCGCAAACAGGGCAGCTTCGTTCACTAAGTTAGCTAAATCAGCACCCGAGAAACCTGGCGTACCACGGGCAATCACGCTTGCTTTCACATCTTCAGAAAGCGGCACTTTACGCATATGCACTTTCAAAATCTGCTCACGACCACGCACGTCTGGTAAACCAACGACCACTTGACGGTCAAAACGACCCGGACGTAATAACGCAGAATCGAGTACGTCTGGACGGTTAGTTGCAGCGATAACAATAACGCCTTCATTACCTTCGAAGCCATCCATCTCAACCAGCATTTGGTTCAGTGTTTGCTCACGTTCATCATGACCACCACCTAAACCCGCGCCGCGTTGACGACCGACCGCATCGATTTCATCGATGAAGATAATACAAGGTGCCGACTTTTTCGCTTGTTCAAACATGTCACGCACACGGGATGCACCGACACCAACAAACATTTCCACGAAATCAGAACCTGAAATAGTGAAGAAAGGGACTTTAGATTCACCCGCAATGGCTTTCGCCAGCAAGGTTTTACCTGTACCTGGAGGACCCACCATCAGTACGCCCGTTGGAATTCGGCCGCCCAATTTTTGGAATTTAGTTGGGTCACGCAGGTAATCAACCAGCTCTTTCACTTCTTCTTTTGCTTCGTCACAACCAGCAACATCGGCAAAAGTAGTTTTAATCTGATCTTCGCTCATCAGCTTGGCTTTGCTCTTACCAAAGGACATAGCGCCTTTGCCACCGCCGCCTTGCATCTGGCGCATGAAGAAAATCCATACCCCGATAAGCAATAACATCGGGAACCAAGAGATGAAGATTTGGGTAAGGAACCCTGACTCTTCGGCTTCTTGGCCCTTCATAGTGATGCCTTTACGATCAAGATCATTAATTAAATCTTGGTCATATAACGGCATGATAGTAGTGAATTTTTCACCAGTTCGTTTAGCACCTTCAATAGTACGTTGATCGCTCTTAACTTCAACAGTTGCGACCTGTCCATCACGGACATTATCTAAGAAGGTAGAATAATCCATCTTCTGCGATGACGAAGAAGAGGGGGAGTAACCCTGAAACACTGACATCAGCACAACGGCGATGACAACCCAGAGTATTAGATTTTTTGCCATGTCACTCAAATTACTAGACCTCATTAAGTCTTGCGATTATTAACGCTAGGTTACTACAACTTGTACCCAGTCGCCACAAGATAGACTTCGCGGGAACGAGCCCGTGAAGAGTCTGGTTTACGTGTTTTAACGACTTTAAACACTGCTTTTACCGCTTTCATGTATTCGTCAAAGCCCTCCCCCTGAAAGACTTTTACCGCAAAACAGCCATTAGGGGCCAATACTTGATGGCACATATCTAACGCCAATTCCACTAAATACATGGCACGGGGCTGATCAACACTATCTGAACCACTCATGTTGGGTGCCATATCAGACAACACAACGTCAACTTTAGCATCACCGACGCGAGTAAGTAATGCTTGAAGGACTTTATCTTCACGAAAATCCCCTTGCAAAAAATCGACGCCGACGATGGGATCCATAGGCAAAATGTCACAGGCGATGACTTTACCTCTATCTCCCGCTAATTTAACTGCCACTTGAGACCAACCTCCCGGAGCAGCACCGAGATCAACCACAGTCATGCCTGGGCGAATTAGTTGATCCTTTTGCTGGATCTCCTCAAGCTTAAACGCAGCGCGAGATCGCAAGCCCATTTTTTGGGCGAGTTTGACATAGTGATCATCAAAGTGTTCTAGCATCCAGCGATTAGAACTGGCCGTACGTTTTATACCTGACATTTAAAATCCGCAACAATTGAGAGTTACACAAAGGCTATATAAGGGTAGAATAGCCGTTTTTCAACAGTAACTCAGCAAAAGTTGGTAGAAATGAACTTAACAACCAAACAAAAACAGCATTTAAAAGGTCTAGCGCATCCGCTAAAGCCAGTGGTGCTGCTTGGTGCCAATGGATTGACTGAAGGTGTACTCGCTGAAATTGAAAGCGCACTCGCTTATCATGAACTGATTAAAGTGAAAGTAGCCTCTGCCGACAGAGAGCTAAAAAATGCCATCGTTGATGCCATAGTACGTGAAACTCAATCCGCAAAAGTGCAACTTATTGGTCATATTCTGGTGATTTATCGTCAATCACCAGAAATGAAAATTGCTTTGCCAAAGGCAAAGTAATTTTTCTTGATTTTATCGTGTTAACAAAAAGGCCATTCAATCGAGTGGCCTTTTTGTTTTCGCTGTTAATTTAAACGATTAGCATAGCCCTAAGGTGTTTCAGAAATCACTTGTTCCTTATAATGCTCAGGCGTTAAGCCTAATAACTCAGGCAATGAGGTACCAACTGAAATCGAAGAGAATGTGCCGGTTAATATACCGATAAACATTGCAATCGAAAATCCTTCCAGCGGCCCACCGCCCATGATCCACAGCGCACCGACCGTCATTAAGGTTGTCCCTGATGTCACCATAGTGCGAGAAAACGTCGCCACAATTGCTTGGTTGTTAATGTCTTGAATCGCAAGCTTTGGCTTAGCAATCAATAATTCACGAATACGGTCAGCGATAATGATCGAATCGTTTAAGGAATAACCTAAAATCGCCAGCACAGCCGCAAGTATCGTTAAATTAAACTCCATCTGAGTCAAGGCGAAAAATGCCAGCACGAACACTACGTCATGCACTAAAGCGAATAGGGCACCCGATGCGAGTCGCCATTCGAAGCGATAACTTAAATAACCTAATATCGCCAGCATAGCGACTAACAGCGCCAAACCGCCCTGCTCTGCCAATTCTTGACCAATCTGCGGCCCGACAACACTGCTGTTAAGCACTTGCACTTCAGAGTTAAGCGGCGCTAATACCTGCTGAATATCGATATTACCTTGCTCTGTATCGGCACTCTTTATATCGGAATAGCGCAACACCCAACGTCCCGGCTCACTGGCGGAGACTACACTCACCTCTTGCTGATAAGCGGCATTAAGTAAAGGTTGCAATTCACTGCTGGTAATTTTTCTATCGATCTGCACTTCGGTGACGACACCGCCAGTAAAATCTAAGCCCCAGTTAAAACCTTTCACGCCGATGATGGTTAATGACACTAGCATCAACAAAATTGAGATAGCACTCGAAACATAACGCCATTTAGTTAGATTAATATTTTTCATGATTATACCTTCACATGACGGCTAGCATCACGTCCATAAACTAAGTTGATCAAGGCCCTTGAAGCAAAGATACCGGTAAACATGCTGGTCAATAGACCTAGACCTAAGGTCAAGGCAAAACCTTGGATTGGACCATTACCTATGGAGTAAAGCACCACTGCAGTAATCATAGTGGTGAAGTTGGCGTCGAAAATGGTAGAAAACGCGCTATCAAACCCCGTATCAATTGCCAGCGCAAAACTGCGACCTTCCTTTAACTTATCTTTTATTCGTTCGAAAATCAGTACGTTGGTATCGACCGCCATACCGACGGTTAACACCAAACCCGCAATACCAGGTAAGGTCAACACAGCGCCAGGGATAAGCGCCAGTAAACCAAACAGGATCACCATATTGGAGATCAGCGCTATATTCGCCACCCAACCGAGACGGCGATACCAAAGCGCCATAAACAGCAAGGTGATCCCCATCCCTAAACCAAGGGCAGCAAAACCGTTTTCAATGTTTTCAGCACCCAGAGTCGGGCCAATAGTGCGCTCTTCAACAATAGTCACTGGCGCCGTCATAGAGCCCGCTCGCAGTAACAAAGCTAATTGTTGTGCTTCTTGATAGGAGCCTGCACCCGTAATGCGAAAACGATCTCCAAGTTGGGATTGAATCGTCGCAACACTGATAATCTCTTGTGTTTGCTTTGCCTTACCTTGCTCATCACGGCTGTATTCGCTGTAAGACGTCGCCATAGGTTTGCCGATATTGGTACGGGAAAACTCAGACATTTTCTGCCCGCCCACACGGTCAAGGTTAATGTTCACCTCCGCCATGCCCATCTCGCCTAAACTCGCCCTCGCATCGACAATATGATCGCCACCCAGTACTGGTGTGCGGCTCACATAAATAGGCTTACCAGACTTGTCATTGAGTACCATAGCATTAACGGAGCCAGACTCTTTAACCTCGAAAAAGGCCAAACTCGCCGTAGCACCGATAACATTCTTGGCAGCGGCAGGATCTTGTACTCCAGGCAATTCAATCCGAATTCGATGCTCCCCTTGACGCTGCACTAAAGCTTCAGTGATACCGAGTTCTTCAATACGGCTGCGCATCACTTGTAAGTTTTGCTGCACAGTCAAATTACGCAGTTTCGTTTGCTCTTCTTGACTCAACTTAATCAGTAAACCCGCGCCATCTGCATTGGATAGCTGCCAATTAGGATAGGACTCTTTCATCATTTGACGCACGGCAGCACGGGCATCATTATCGGGCAACGTCATGTTTAACTGATGACTTTGGTCCAAATGCACGCTAGCACCACGAATTTTCTGTTCACGGATGAATTGACGTAGCGAATCAACAAGCGTCTCGGCCTGAGTTTGATAAACAGGATCAATATCAACATCGAGTAAGAACTGTACGCCACCGCGCAAGTCGAGCCCGAGTTTAATCGGCTGAAAGCCTAAGTTTTGTAACCAACTTGGCGCCGCACTGGCAAGGGATAAAGTCAATTCTTTTGGCTCTGCAACCATAGAAGAGACTAAAGTTTTGACTAAGGTTTGTTGGTTATCCGCATCGAGGACAATTAAGGTTTCACCATTTTTTTGGTCGATACGTTTGACCGTCACGCCTTCAGCTTGCAGCTTATCTCGAAGGGCAATAGGTGTGAGCGTTAAACCCGCCTTCGCGCCCACCTGCACCGCCGCATCCTCACCGTAAAATGTCGGCAAGGCACTGAATAGCATCACGATAATAGTGACGATAAGCACTAAGTATTTCCAAGCTGAATAGTGATTTAGCAGCCGTTGATTGGGTTTTCTTTCCATGGGATTAACTCGCTATTTAACGCTCAGCATTTGAATCAAATCGCTAAGCGAACATATTGATATCAGTCCGAAACACATGATTGAGTACCAGCGGCTAAGCTCGTAAGGCTCAAATCATCACTGCTTACTTAAGCAGCTATAAAAAGTTTCGGTGAGTACAAAAAGGCAACAGCATGAAAAATCGATAAGAGTAGGCTCCTATCAACGTCATGCCTAAATAGGCGAGCTAAGCGGCTTGTTGGCTAAATCGATATTGAAGATTTGAGACTTTCCAACCCGAAATTCGGGCAGGGGAAGAAACAGCAGAAAGCGTCCAATCTGATGTGATATCAAGATCGGTGGGTTCAACGACATTGGATGTCGGTTCGGCAGTAAAGTCTACAACGAGTACATATACTGGCTTGACCTCACGCACATCGTGCTGGGCAAGACTGATAAATCGCGGCGAATTTATCGGGGCAAAATCTAAGTCATCAGAATGACTTACATAGTCAGAGCTCGGACAAGGTGCTGGCTGTGATTCTGAGTCTGCACTGACTAGATCGGTATCATGACTATTCGGTGAGCCGCAGCTTTCAACGGTTTGCGCATCAGACTGTGCATTAGATTGGGCGATAACATCGGCATCGGGCAAGCTTTGAGGCTCAGCGCTTAGTTTTGTATGGGGAGTCGAGCTATCAAGACTCACAGTATGCATCTGAGCCGTTTGTTTCAGAGCAGTGTGTTTCTGACCCATATGCATCTGAACATAATGGCGAGTTGCATCACTGCGCTGTACTGAGGGTTTTGGCGCATAGCTAGCCGAGTGCGCAATCAACATGATCGCCACGTAAACTAACATCAATCCTGTACGCCAATGTTTGACCAAAGCGTGCCCTCTTATAAAACGTTATCAAACTAAAGATGAACCTATTCACTGTTCGCTTTTGATGCTTAACTGTGGGTCCATAAAGTGAAACTCGCGCAAAAAAACAACATACACATTTCGCCAATGTTGATTTTGCTAGGATGGCAGCTTAGGTAAAAACCTACAAAGAGACAAATTAAACTTTGTCCATCTTACCCCGAATTAAACGCTGAAGCGCGATCGATATCCTTGGCTAAGGCCCTAAACTCAAGCCGTAAACAAACTTAATTCGCGGATAACAAAAAACCGCCCTAGGACGGTTTTAGCGATATCGCATGAGTCACGCTCACAACACTATAAGCAAAGTAATATAAGCAGATTATAAATACTGTACTGAGATGATTTCGTAATCTGTCATACCACCTGGCGTAGTAATAGACACTTCATCACCTTCATTTTTGCCGACTAAACCGCGGGCTATTGGTGAATTCACTGAAATCAGGTTTTCTTTAATATTCGCTTCGTCATCGCCGACTATGCGATAAGTCACTTCAACATCGGTATCGAGATTTAAAATAGTCACAGTGGCGCCAAAAATGATACGACCGTTATTCACCATCTTAGTGACGTCGATAATTTGCGCGTTAGATAACTTACCCTCAATATCACGGATACGTGCTTCACAAATACCTTGTTCCTCACGAGCCGCATGGTATTCCGCGTTTTCTTTCAAGTCGCCTAACTCTCTCGCTGAAGCAATTGCTTCAGTGATTTTAGGGCGACGGTCAAACTTGAGAATATCTAACTCTTTACGCAGCTGTTCTGCACCGACAACTGTCATAGGAACCTTAGTCATAACTTCTTTCGTCTCCTTTAAAACAAAAGCAACCCGTGCCAACGCTAAGGTCAACACAGTCAAATGAGGGTGGAATTGCGCTATTCTAATCGTTATGCGCTTTTGATGCACCAAGAACAATGCATTGACGCAGCTTACCCAACCTTAAGCAGAGTTACCAGTAATCAAATTCAAATCTGTATACCTAAGGAAATTTCGCACACGTTTTAGTACGAAATGAATACAAAAATGCCCACTCGCCATTTAGACCGTGGGCATTAGGACTCAAAGCAAAAACCTCAAATTAGAGGTTAACTCACTTATTCAAGCCCAGCCTCAAAGGTCAAAAAGATTTCGCTAACCGTTTTATCAGCAAGGAATTTATCTGAATTAGGGCGCTCAATTGCCGCATGTAAGAGATAACGTCCTGCTGAAGGTAAGATCATTGAAACTTTACCGTCTTTATCTGAGGTAAATTCGATTTCCTCTGGTTTGTTACGATATAAGCTACCGTCTTTCATAATGGCGACTTTAACGCCTTCAACGGGCTTACCATCGAAAACAAATTGCAGGGTAGCAGCTTCATTCTCAACAATATCTGCAGGATGAGTCACAGGCACTAGTTCTAAATATTCCCCCTTAGGCTTTAACACTTCCTCAGTTGGCTTATTACGTGTGACATAGGTTTCAACCCGCGACACATTTAAAGAACTTTCAAGTTCATAGGCTCCCTTTGGCATAGCAGCAGTTGTGGCTTTTTTATCCATACGGCTGCGTACAACCCCTTCTTTTCCTTTAACTTTATATTGAGAAAAATAACGAGGTGAAACTTCTTTTTCAAACTTATAAGTGCCATCTTGCATCAGTTGTACATCAAACACCGACTTACGTCCGCCCGTATAACTTGAGCTTGGAGACGTTGGTTTTCCATTTGGCTGTAATACACGCACATCACTGGCACTAAAAGGTTTATCCATCATAAACACTTGATTGCTGGCAGACACATCTGAGGTAATCCACACAATTTCTTCACTTTCAGCCGAAACGTTGAAGTGGCTAGGTAAAATCCATCTGTCGTGGCTACTTGCCAATGGGCTAATGCAAAGTGTGCCAAGTAATGCAATAAGACGTAATTTCATACCTTTTCCTTAAGTTTAACAATTAATATACGGGCTAAATATTTAATGGATTGACTCAACGAGCCATGCCGCTTAAGCGTAAGTCGATAACGCCAGTTTCTGTCGTGGCGGGCAACTGCACAGAGAAATCTCCCGCAGCTAAATCGATATTTTGTCGTACAAGATCGCGACCACCGTGTTCACGCACCACTTCAATAAATACAGTGTAAGTGGCAGGTTCAAGCACTTTTCCCGCCTCATCTTTTAAATCCCAATCGATTTTGTAATGACCCGCGGGACGTGTCGCAGATGCAATACCGTCAACAAAGCTCATATCTTCGCGTCCGGCTTTACGCCACCAACGACGGATATCTTTCAGCCATTTATGGCCTTCATCCCATACCCAAAGGCTTAAGGTTTTAACCGTTTGCCCCTTGGCATCCTCAACCCATACGGCCACATAAGGTCTGTGATATTGCCCTTCGGTAATTTCAGGCAAGGTTAAATCGACTGTCATTTTAGGCGTTGCAAACGCCACAGAACTGACAAACAAAGCACTCACCGCAATGGTGCGAATAAGATGACGCATACTCGGCCTACACTCCTTATGGAACAAAATAAACATACACAAGCCCGCAACTACTGCTGACGAGTACCATGTATAACAATGACTTTTTGAGGCGCTTGGTTTGAGGCAGCAACAAATAAGCCCCAGTGAGCGAAAATAAAATGATAAGCACAGCGCTGAGATCGAGTATCCAAGCCCAAGCTGTGCCTGTGTTACGGCCCTTATGCAAATCATTCACTACGGCAATGACACCGTAATCTAAGGTTTCGACATAGGCTTGCCCGTCGAGTAAGTCCAATGTCAGACTCCGATAAGTACCAGGTCCTTTGCTGACTAAACTAATTTCATCTTCATCGATATCGGCACTCGCCATATCCATAGCCCATTCACTTTTCAACCAATGACCCGCAGCTAGACGCCATTGTGAGTCTTGGGCATTAACGGGTAACAAATAGGCAGGGATTGGCACTTGTTCCCGCTTAGGTTCCTGATCAGCTTGAGAAAACCAATTAGGATGATTTAACGTTATACCTGTCACCGCAAAAAACAGCATCAGCAACAATAAAGCCATAGACACATAAACATGAATAATGCGGGCAAAGGACAAAGACGACTTACTGACTCTTAATTTCAATGATGCACTCTCAAAAACAAACCGAAGAGAAATACCTCCAGAGTCTGCTTTCCCTATGCAGCTAAAGAGAGAAATAAGCTGCATTAAACTAATTTAATGCGCCGAGATTAAATGAGATCGATTATCAAACAGAACAAAGTTTACAAACTTTACATATTCAATACTGAAAAAGAAGTTAAAAAGTAAGAAGAAAAATAAGTGCTAAAAATAAATCACTTAGGGGTAAATCTGTTTTTAGCACTCAAAAACCATTACCTTCGATTAAATTAGCAGCAAATAATCTATTGTATCACCTGTAAACACCTATAAAATTCATAAGGATAAAATTCAACATTTGGGCTAACTTTTTTCCTTAAAATTTACTTTGTCACCCTCTCGTTTACCTTATGCCAATCAGCTACAATCCGCCGCCGGCGACTTGCTGGTACTTCCAAGGAAATATCATCTTGAGTACATCTCTGCTCAAAAAAATGCGCTGCCTGCATATTGTGTGGCTCGCATTAATGCTCAACGCCTGCGTTGCACCACTATTATTAATGTCACCTCAAGGCCAGCTCATGTGGGCCCTGCTTAAACCCCTTGTCGGTTTAGATCCGAACGATGTCGGATTATTCGAACAACCGCTCATCAAAAACCGTATGCAGGAATTGCTGGGTAAAAATTACGATACCACCCTATCCCTGCTCAAAACGGCCGACAAGATCCAACAGGAAGGTCCACTCATCTACTTAGTGTCAACTTACACCCCGGTCCCCGAAATGGCCGAAAAAGCGGGTCTTGTTTGGAACTCAGACACCAACCAAATGGCAGTCATGCTGATGAAAGGCGGTGCACCCTTAGTGATTTCTGAACAATTCAGTAATCAGGCAGAAAAACGGGTCCCAAGTTGGCCGAAGGAATTAGCCGACTATACCGATCCACAGAAGTTACAACAAAAAGCCTTAGAAGCGGGCGCAAATCAAGTACAGCAACAATTAGCAATACCTGATGCTGTCAAAGCCGTTGCAACAGGTGATGTTAAAGCGGCCCAAGGTGCCGTTATTGATAGTGCGGTCACAGAGAATGCCGTCATTAAGAATGCTGCAATGCCAATCAATATCACTGAAGCGGCTGCAAAAGTCGCCGTTCCAGCGGCTCCAGCAGAAATAAAATCGCCACCTGTTACTCCTGAAGTCAAAAAGCAATAAAACGGATCACCACAGTGCCAGCTCAAATGGCACTGTGGATTAACTTTGAAAATAGCTGAATTGCCACAACCAACGGGAATTATAGAGACAAGGGAAAGGCTGGAAGGGCTAATATTGAAGGGAAACTGAAAGCAAAATAACGCTAAGCTGAAAATAGTTAAAAGTTAAAAAGCAAAAAGCCTGTCCGAAGACAGGCTTTTTAACTTTTTGGCTGGGGTACAAGGATTCGAACCTTGGGATGCCGAGATCAAAACCCGGTGCCTTACCACTTGGCGATACCCCAATAAACTGTGTTTAATCTTCTATCGAAGATTGCATTTTGATGGTACGGGAAGAGAGACTTGAACTCTCACACCTCGCGGCACCAGAACCTAAATCTGGCGTGTCTACCAATTTCACCATTCCCGCATCAAAATGTACCAAAATTGTCTATTCAACAGTTTTGGATTTTTCTCTGAAAAATCACTTTAACAGAGTTAAATATGGTAGCAATGGCGGGACTTGAACCTGCGACCCCAGCATTATGAGTGCTGTGCTCTAACCAGCTGAGCTACATTGCCAATGGCTGGGGTACAAGGATTCGAACCTTGGAATGCCGAGATCAAAACCCGGTGCCTTACCACTTGGCGATACCCCAATCAACTTGGAAACTGAGAAAAATGGCTGGGGTACAAGGATTCGAACCTTGGAATGCCGAGATCAAAACCCGGTGCCTTACCACTTGGCGATACCCCAACTAACTCTGTTTCAAACATCCGCTATCGCCGATGTTTCTAAATTCATATATCTAAAAAATGGTACGGGAAGAGAGACTTGAACTCTCACACCTTGCGGCACCAGAACCTAAATCTGGCGTGTCTACCAATTTCACCATTCCCGCACAGTTTCATGTTTACATCGTGAAGAGATGCTAGCAATCAATGCTAGAGTAAAATCGTGATTCATTTTATATAAGAAATTTATCTTAAATAAAATGGTAGCAATGGCGGGACTTGAACCTGCGACCCCAGCATTATGAGTGCTGTGCTCTAACCAGCTGAGCTACATTGCCACATCGATATTACGCGCCCCTCTCAGCGAGGAACGGGGCGTATTATGCTTATTCGAGGTATCTAGGTCAACAGCTTTTTTTCGCTATTTCCCTTAGGTTAAGCTGTTCGGCTATTACTTCACCAAACTGAGCAACAGATGTGCTAAATAACACCTTGTTGCTCATACTTAGCTTAATTTATCGAGACTTACAGCGTAAATAAGCTTTGTTATACGTTAAACAGGAAATGCATCACATCGCCATCTTTAACAATATAGGTTTTACCTTCCACGCGTAACTTACCGGCTTCTTTCGCGCCAGCTTCACCTTTGTGGGCAATAAAGTCATCAAATGCCATCACTTGGGCACGGATAAAACCACGTTCAAAATCGGTATGGATAACACCCGCCGCTTGCGGAGCACTCGCACCCACTGGCACAGTCCAAGCACGCACTTCTTTCACGCCTGCGGTGAAATAGGTTTGCAGATTCAGTAATTCATAACCTGCGCGGATCACACGATCTAAACCTGGTTCTTCGATACCCAGATCCGCCATAAACTCATCGCGCTCCTCGATTTCCATCTCGGCCAGTTCAGATTCAATCGCCGCACATACGGCAACAACGATAGCGTTTTCAGTCGCAGCAATGGCGCGAACGGCATCTAAGTGCGGGTTATTTTCAAAACCATCTTCCGCAACGTTAGCAATATACATGGTCGGTTTTAAGGTTAAGAAGTTCAGGTAAGCCACCGCTTCCAGCTCTTCTTTCGATAAATCCATTGAACGCAACATTTTCGCTTCGTCTAAAATGGGGCGCATTTTTTCTAATACTTCCACTTCAAACTTAGCGTCTTTATCGCCACCTTTAGCACGTTTCTGCTGACGCTGAACCGCACGCTCTAAACTATCTAAGTCAGCTAACGCTAATTCAGTGTTGATGACTTCGATATCGCCAGCTGGGTCAACCTTGTTAGCAACATGAACAATGTTGTCATCATCAAAACAACGTACTACATGACCAATAGCATCGGTTTCACGGATGTTAGCGAGGAACTTGTTACCTAAGCCCTCGCCTTTAGATGCGCCAGCCACAAGACCCGCAATATCCACGAATTCCATGGTGGTCGGTAACACACGTTGTGGATTCACAATCGCAGCTAACGCATCCAGACGTGGATCCGGAACAGGTACAACACCAGTGTTAGGTTCAATGGTACAAAACGGGAAGTTAGCCGCTTCGATGCCAGCCTTAGTTAACGCATTAAAAAGCGTTGATTTACCTACGTTAGGAAGACCAACAATGCCGCATTTAAAACCCATATGCTTACCTTTCTCTCGATTATTGGCTGACAAGTCACACTCATCAGCGAGGTTTAGTCGTCCTGCCCTATGGCAGCACATTACTGAATAATTAAATCACTTGAATCACTTAACACTTGAGTCTCGCCAAAGGCAAAACCTACTCCGCTTTAAAGGAGTGTAATCTGTTCATGGCTTTCACCATGTCTTGTTTAAACAAAATTTCGGTAGAACGCACGGCTTCATCTATCGCCGCCTCGATAAGCTCTTGCTCTTTAGCAGGTGCTTTTCCCAGTACGTAACCACTCACTTGATTTTTATCACCGGGATGACCGATACCTAAGCGTAAACGGTAGAAGTTTTTATCGTTAGCCAGTTTAGCAATAATATCTTTCAGACCATTGTGGCCGCCATGACCGCCACCGAGCTTAAACTTAGCCACACCGGGCGGCAGATCGAGTTCATCGTGAGCGACCAGAATCTCTTCCGGCGTGATACGAAAAAAATTCGCCAAAGCGCCAACCGCTTTACCGCTTAAATTCATATAAGTCGTCGGGATCAATAAGCGGACATCTTTACCGTGCAATACTGCTCTGGCAGTCAAGCCAAAATACTTACTGTCGGCCACTAAAGTCACGCCGCAAATTCTCGCTAACTCAAGTACGTACCAAGCCCCCGCATTATGGCGAGTGTGTGCATATTCAGCACCTGGATTAGCCAGACCAACTATTAATTTTATTTCGCTCATGACACTCAATATCGTTATTTCGTCGATGACAGCCGCGCAAAGTGCCGACTGAACTGACCATACCAGCTAAAAACGCGGCATTTTAGCACTCAAACCCCAAGTCAACAAATGCCACGTCATCGCACAGGAGCAGAACACAAGGTCAGAACACAGAACAACTCAGCGTTAATTAAGCCCCATAGCATATTTAAGGACGGTCTTTTTGATCGGAGAATTGATGTTTGCCAACTTTAACGCACCATTACGCAGCAGCTTTAACGGCAGGATATCGTTACTAAAACCTGCATAAAACAAATCCATCGCCGTCATCATCAGTTGGTTATCGCGATAGCGTTTGCGCTGATATTGGGCAAGCACTTCATTCGACCACCAGATATTATCTTGGGCTAATGCATCCTTGATGACCGCCAAAAACGCTTCGACATCCTTAAACCCAAGGTTCACCCCTTGGCCAGCGAGCGGATTAATGGTGTGGGCGGCATCGCCTAAAATCACCACATTATGGCGATAGTAACTCTGGGCATGGCGGCGAGTGAGGCCAAAACTGCCTTTATTCTCAACGGTAAAATCAGCGTCCAAGCGCGCTGGGAAATGCACTCTTATCTGATCTGCAAGCTGTTTATTATTAAGCTGCATTAACTGCTTAATTCGGTTGGCATCGTCGTACCACACCAGCGAAGCGTTATTGCCAGGTAAAGGTAATAAGGAACGTGGCCCTTTGGGCGTAAACTGCTGCCAAGTCACATCTTGCTGGCCCTGTGCGGTGTTGATATTAATCAACATGGCCGATTGAGCGTAATCCCAACCCGAAATGCCAATTCCCGCCCATTGACGTACCTGCGAGTGAGCACCATCGGCGCCAACCAACAACTTAGCGGTCAGTTTACTATTTGACTGTAAGTGCACGCTCACACCGTCGCTATCGCGTGCAAATGCCACCACTTTATCGGGACAATATAAGGTGATGCCTGCCAATTGTGTCATCTGTTGCCACAGGGCAAGTTGGATTAAACGGTTTTCGACTATATGACCTAAATGGCTGGCACCAATTTGTGAACAGTGAAATTGGGTGATGCAGCCATCGAGCTCCCAAGTTTCTAAGCCAAGATAAGGCACATTACGCATCTTGAGTAATGAGTCCAAGGCGCCAAGACGTTCAAGCAGCGTTTCAGAAGCCACACTGATGGCCGAGACTCGCACATCTAATGGTTGTTCGGCTTGATAAGCCTCTGGCGCAAAAGATTCAATCACCGCCACTTGCAAGCCCAGCTGGGCGAGTCCAATCGCCGTCGCCGCACCAACCATGCCGCCGCCGACAAGAATGACATCGAATCGAGTGCCTTCTGCATGAGTGACGTCAGAATGAGTCACGTTAGAATCTGTGGTGTCGGATATCATCTGTGCATGTGTCTCTTCAATCTGGCTCATCCTACTTACCACCTTAGTTACTACCTTAGTTAGCACCTTTAAGCCCTTCTGTATTTCTGCCTAAGCGACTTTTCACAAACCCGCTCGATTATGCCTTATATCAAGATACCACGGAAATGTTGAGCGCATTTCGATTCGAAATCCGTGAAGACATAGGCATTCAAGCCCGAATAGTTTGCTGGAAATAACGAAAGCTCAACCTGTTAACAATATTAATCTTGCCCAAATGCAGCCGAACAATAAAAACCTAGCATTTGTGAGGGTATCGCCCTTGGCAAAAGCCAACAGCTAAAAGTGTGGACAAAGCTGGTCAGCAGCCGTAACAGCAGGTAAAATGTCGCGCTATTTTTATTGGTCATCTTAGGGCGACACAACTGATGAGTAAGAAACTCCATATCAAGACTTGGGGCTGTCAAATGAATGAGTATGACTCATCCAAGATGGCTGATCTGTTAGGCGAATACCAAGGTTATACCTTGACTGAAGAAGCGTCTGAGGCAGACATTCTCCTGCTCAACACTTGTTCTATCCGCGAAAAAGCGCAAGAAAAAGTGTTCCATCAGCTAGGGCGCTGGAAGACGCTTAAAGATAAAAATCCCAATTTGATTATTGGCGTGGGCGGCTGCGTTGCCTCACAAGAAGGCAAAGCCATTAAAGACAGAGCCCAATGTGTCGACATTATTTTCGGACCACAAACCTTGCACCGTCTGCCCGAGATGATCGAGCAAGTGCGCCGTGGTGATAAAGCGGTTATCGATATCAGCTTCCCTGAAATCGAAAAATTCGACCGTCTGCCAGAGCCACGCGCCGAAGGCCCAACCGCGTTTGTGTCTATCATGGAAGGTTGCAGCAAATACTGCTCGTTCTGTGTTGTACCTTATACTCGCGGCGAAGAAGTCAGCCGTCCATCGGACGATATTATCCTTGAAATCGCCCAATTGGCAGAGCAAGGTGTGCGCGAAGTAAACTTGCTCGGCCAAAACGTGAATGCCTATCGCGGCGCAACTCACGATGGCGCAATTTGTACTTTTGCGGAATTATTGCGCTTCGTGGCAGCCATCGACGGTATCGACCGTATCCGCTTCACGACCAGTCACCCGATTGAATTTACACAAGATATCATCGACGTTTACGAAGATACCCCTGAGCTTGTAAGCTTCTTGCACTTGCCAGTGCAATCGGGTTCTGACCGTATTCTCACAGCGATGAAACGCGGCCATATGGCGATTGAATATAAGTCAATCATCCGCCGCCTGCGTAAAGCCCGTGAAGGCATTCAAATCAGCTCAGACTTTATCATTGGCTTCCCAGGCGAAACCAAAGAAGACTTCGCTGATACCATGAAGTTGATTGAAGACATAGGTTTCGACCACAGCTTCAGCTTTATCTATAGCGCACGTCCGGGCACGCCAGCGGCAGATTTACCCGATAACGTCGATATGGAAGAGAAAAAACAACGTCTGGCGATTCTGCAAGATCGCATCACCCAGCAAGCCATGCGCTACAGCCGCCACATGATGGGCACAGTGCAACGTATTCTGGTTGAAGGACCATCGGTGAAAAATCCTATGGAACTGCGCGGCCGTACTGAGAACAACCGAGTGGTGAACTTCGAAGGTCAACCAAAACACATTGGTACTTTCGTGGATGTCGAAATTGTCGACGTTTACACTAACTCACTGCGCGGTGTCTTTATCCGCGGCGAAGATGAAATGGATCTACGTCGTAGCCTGCGCCCTGCTGAAATTCTGGCCAAGCGCAAGCAAGATGATGAACTGGGTGTGACTCAATTTAAGCCATAAGCGCTAAATCGGCTTAACTTAAAAAATACCTATATAAAGAAGGGCGACTTAGTCGCCCTTTTGCTTTCACGCACTTTTGTTTAAGTCTACCGAGGCAATTGTTATTTTCCGTTAGCAATTATCGGCTATGGCTCGTAAACTAAAATTATCTTGCGATGGTTAACCAACCTCGTACCTTGCTTTCTTATTCGCTATTGGGAGTGCTATTTGTCCAGTAAATTAACTACCATGAATCTGTATCTCGAACCCGCAGAAACACGCCGTTTGGCTTCACTGTGCGGTCCATTCGATGACAATATCAAGCAGATAGAACGTCGCGTTGGCGTTGAAATCGTCCGTAAGAACAATCATTTCCAGATCACCGGACTGCCACGCAATTGTTTAAGCGCCAACAACTTACTCAAAGAACTCTACATCGAGACCCAAACGGTTAAAGGCAGCACGCCCGATCTTGAGCCTGAGCAAGTCCATATCGCTATTCAAGCAGCCATCGCCCTAGAACAAGCAGACGCTAACGACGACAGCGGTATTAATATCAAAACCCGACGCGGTGTCATTAAGCCACGCAATCCGAATCAAAGCTTGTATGTGGCCAATATTACGCGTCACGATATTACCTTCGGTATTGGTCCTGCAGGAACGGGCAAAACCTACCTTGCCGTAGCAGCGGCAGTAGATGCGTTAGAGCGCCAAGAAGTGCGCCGCATTCTGCTGACTCGCCCTGCAGTGGAAGCGGGTGAAAAACTCGGTTTCTTACCCGGTGACTTAAGTCAAAAGGTCGACCCCTATCTACGCCCCCTCTACGATGCCCTGTTCGAAATGCTTGGCTTTGAAAAAGTGGAACGCTTAATCGAAAAAAATGTAATAGAAGTGGCGCCGCTTGCCTATATGCGCGGTCGTACCTTGAACGATGCCTTTATTATTCTCGATGAAAGCCAAAACACCACAATCGAGCAGATGAAGATGTTCCTTACCCGTATCGGTTTCAATTCCCGTGCGGTGATCACAGGCGACATCACTCAAACCGACTTACCTAAACATCAAAAGTCAGGGCTACGTCACGCGATTGAAGTGTTAAGCCAAGTCGAAGAAATCAGCTTTAACTTTTTTGTCTCCCAAGATGTAGTGCGCCATCCTGTGGTTGCCCGTATCGTTGAAGCCTATGAAGCCTTCGAGTTAAAAGAGCAAACCTTAAAAGCCAAAAAAGAAAGCCAGTACCAAAAGCAACAGCAGGAAGCCGCAACACATGAGTCTTGAGTTAGCCTTAGATATTCAACATGCCAGCACCAGTGAGTGGCTACCAACGGACGAACAATTCGCCCTTTGGGTCACTACCGCAATTGGCAATAGCATGGATGAAGCTGAATTAACCATACGTATCGTCGATAGCCGTGAGAGCCAAATGCTCAACAATACCTATCGCGGTAAAGACAAACCGACCAATGTACTGTCATTTCCCTTTGAAGCACCACCAGAAATTGAACTTCCTTTACTCGGAGATCTTGTCATTTGCGCGGCAGTCGTTGAAAATGAAGCCCGTGAACAACAAAAACCACTAGAAGCGCACTGGGCACACATGGTTGTACATGGTTGCTTGCATCTGCTAGGGTATGATCACATCGACGATGAAGAAGCCGAAGAGATGGAGTCATTAGAGACTCAACTCATTGAAAGCTTCGGTTTTACTGACCCATATAAGGAACAATAATTAGCTAAGATAATCCCTATCAAAAGCTAATGAGAAAACTATGAGTGACGATATCCCCCCTAGTACGAACGCCCACAAGAAAGGTTGGTTTGATAGAGTAAGTCAGCTATTTCAGGGCGAACCTCAAAATCGCGAAGATCTAGTCGATGTGATTGATGGTGCCGAGCAGCGCGATTTGATCACCCAAGACACCCGCGAGATGATAAAAGGTGTATTAGACGTTTCTGATATGCGTGTTCGGGATATCATGATCCCAAGAGCTCAAATTGTCGCCCTCCAGATAGACAACTCGGTCGAAGAGTTACTTGCGACTGTGATTGGTTCAGGTCACTCGCGCTTCCCCGTCGTTAACGAAGATAAAGACCATATCGAAGGCATATTGCTTGCCAAAGATTTGATCCCTTACGGTTTCTCCAACAGTGATGAGCCCTTCTCACTGGATCGCGTGATCCGTCCCGCCGTGGTTGTGCCCGAAAGCAAACGCGTCGATGTTCTGCTAAAAGAATTCCGCTCTCAACGCTACCATATGGCGATTGTGGTTGACGAGTACGGCGGTGTATCGGGTCTTGTGACTATCGAAGATATTCTTGAAGAAATTGTCGGCGAGATTGAAGACGAATTCGACCACGATAGCACTGAAGAAACCGAGATCCGCAAAGTCGGTAACACGGTTTATATGGTTAAAGCTTTGACGCCAATCGAAGATTTCAACGAAGAATTCAACACTGAATTCAGCGATGAAGAGTTTGATACCGTCGGTGGCTTAGTCTCACACGCCTTTGGCCACCTGCCAGAACGTAACGAGAGCATCATCATTGAAGGCATAGAATTTAAAGTCATCAATGCTGATACTAGGCGTTTAATCCAACTCAGAGTTAAACTCCCCGATCCTAATACTGGCGAAGACGTAGAATAATCACTCGTGCTAAAAAAAATCCGGGCTTTTGCCCAACAACAGTCCCAACCTAGTGCTTTGAGACTCGTACTGGCATTTGCCCTTGGCGCCAGTACGGCGCTTTCATTTGCGCCCTATTCCATTTGGATAATCTATCCGTTTGCCATGGCGATTGCCCTCTGGCACAGCCGAACGCTGAGCGCTAAGGCAAGCTTTTACTATTGGTTAAGCTTTGGATTTGGCTGTTTTGCCGTAGGGATCAGCTGGGTTCACGTGAGCATGGATACCTTTGGTGGTATGCCGCTCATTGCCTCCGTTGGGTTAATGGCCTTGTTAGCCTTGTATTTAGCCTTGTATCCCGCTCTAACTGGTTTAGCGCTGGTTTGGTTAACTAAAACGCTGAGCCATGATGGTAAAACTCGATTTGGTCTTTGGCGTAATCTCGCCCTATTCCCCGCGTTATGGACCTTGACCGAATGGGCTCGTGGCTGGGTAATGACAGGCTTCCCTTGGTTATGGGCGGGTTACTCGCAAACTCAAGGGCCGTTAAAACCCCTTGCCAGTATCATAGGCACACTGGGAATAAGTTTTGTATTGGCCATGCTCGCTGGTGCATTAGCGCTTTGTTTTACTAAGCGTTATAAGAGTTTACTGCTTTTAGTGACGCTCAGTATCCTGGCCGTTTGGGCTGCGCCTAAACTTTGGGAGATTCATCCTACGGGTGAAAATGTTAAAGTGGCACTGGTACAAGGCAATATTCCCCAAAGCATGAAGTGGGAACCCGATGCCCTGTGGCCGACGCTGTTAAAATACATGGATTTATCCCGCGAACATCTGGATGCCGATATCATTATTTGGCCAGAAGCAGCAATTCCAGCGCCAGAATCTATGGTGCAGGACTTTTTAGATAACGCCAATAAAGTCGCCAATCTAAACCATACCTCAATTATCACAGGCATTATTAGCCATCAAAACAATGAGTTCTATAATTCATTGATTGTGCTTGGTAATCATAATCAGAAACAACAAGCAGGCCCAGACTATGAGGGCGATGGTAGCAATCAATTTAAGAAACACCATCTGTTGCCAATTGGCGAGTTTGTCCCCTTTGAAGCGCTGCTGCGCCCGATAGCACCTTTCTTTAATTTGCCCATGTCGTCCTTTACACGAGGCGAATATAAACAGCCTAATCTCAGCGCACTAGGCCATAAAATCGCGCCAGCAATTTGTTATGAAATAGCCTTTCCCGAACAGTTGCGCGACAACGTTAATCAAGGGACAGATATACTATTAACTGTCTCTAACGATGCATGGTTTGGTAGCTCAAATGGGCCATTACAGCATATGGAGATCGCTCAAATGCGCGCGGTTGAATTGGGTCGGCCTCTATTACGTGCAACCAACAATGGCGTGACAGCCATAGTCGATGAGAATGGCAATATCACAGCGTCATTGCCACAATTTGAAATAGGTGTGCTAAGTGCAACCATTCCATTAGTCACAGGGCAAACTTGGTTTGCAAAATTAGGCCAAATGCCCCTACTGATACTCTGTGGTTTAATCGTTCTGCTTGGTCTTGCCCGACGTTTTAAAGCGCAATAGGATTGAGGCCATGCATTACCAAGTCAATAAACAAGATGTGGCAGGTTTTACCTTAATTGAACTTGTCGTTGTGATTATTGTGCTTGGGATCTTGGCTGTGATCGCCGCGCCTAGATTTGTCGGTTTAAGTAAAGAAGCACGGGTACAAACCTTAAACCAAGTACAGGCCAGCGTTAAAACAGCCAATATGCTAGCTTACTCAAAAACCCAAATGCCTAGCCTACTGAGCCAAGCGGTAGCTGGGCGCGATGATATTATTGATATCGACCTCAATGGTGATGGCACTCCAGATACACGCTTAAAATGGGGTTACCTCGATAATACTGATGTGGAAAAATGGATCACCTCAGATGATAAACTTATCATTCAATATGAAGGCATTGATATCACTTATATAGGTTACGATCTTAACAACAATTCCTTAGTGAATGATGACCAATGCTATTTCCGCTACACCCAAGCCAGCGATGCCAACACTGCGCCGCAATATGATATCAACACCCAAGGTTGTTAGGCTGACACTCAGTTAACCTGTGTTATCCCGCAATTGTCTGCGAATACATTAGGCTGATTGCGCGTTCCACGTTAAGGTGAACGATTAGACGTGGCCTTATACCAATCACAGTGACTGTGTCTGCATAGCCAATATGATTGGTACCATTACCTCGTTCCTTAACCAAGGTACACAGTCAAGGCAACTCTATGGCACAGCTTCGCGTGCGCTACCAAACCCACGAATTTGGGGATCTCGACATTCATGTCAGAACCCTAAGAAATAACCAAGAATTTGAAGACATCGATGGCGAAGCTGAAAAGCTCGGTATTTCCTCCGCAACTTGGCCATTATTTGGCATAGTTTGGCCATCTAGCCAAGTGCTATCCCATCATATGGCCGATTATCAAATTGATAATAAACGCATTCTTGAAGTTGGCTGCGGTATAGGGCTGGCAAGTCTAGTGCTAAACCACAGACATGCCGACATCACAGCAACCGACTATCACCCCGAGTCGGAAAATTTCCTTAAGCAAAATGTCGATTTAAATCATGGTCGTGCGATTCCGTTTGTTCGAACAGGATGGGCAGATGCACAAACTAATTTAGGTTTATTTGACCTCATTATTGGCAGCGATCTCTTGTACGAACAAGAACATGCCGATCTCTTATCACAATTTATTGAGCAGCATGCTAAACCAATTTGTGATGTAGTCTTAGTCGATCCAGGCCGTGGTAATCATGCAAAATTCAGTAAACGTATGGTGACTTTAGGTTACGAACACTCACAACATAAACCCATTCACACTGAATTTTTATTAGCGCCCTTTGGCGGTCAAATCCTCAACTACTCTCGTACCAACAGTTGATACAGCCTAATTAATGCAAATATGAGCAATTTAGGTCTAATAGAACTCAAAAAAAAACGACGCTGAGGCGTCGTTTTAGCTGCATAACATCACCACCTTGATTAAGGCGTTAGCGGCTCGCGGGTAAATTCTTCATGATCACACTCTGGACAATCTGGGATGGGACTTGGAAATTCAATACTCATTTCATTGCCACAGTTAGTGCACACCATGATGCCCTGATTCACAATATCACCACTCTTGTAGTAGCCTTGGTGCTTAAAATCTTGCGTTAACTCATGCCATTCGACTTGGCTGCGGTCGGTGATTTCACTGAGCCAATGCCAAAGCGTATTCTCTAAAGTAATCACGGTTGGGCTATGACTCAAACTATCCGCGTTCTGCTCACGGAGAAAACTCGTAATATCACGCTTTAAGAATTGTTCGACTAAAGCGAGTTCATCTTCCCCTGCCTGTTCTTTAAGACGTAAATACTCCTTACCTTGAGTGACAGAATTGAATAAATTCTTTACAGTCATAGTGTTATCTTCTGCAAATTGAGATTTCACTTCGGTAATTAAGGCTTGATACAGTCCTAGTAACGCGTTACTTCTATCATTCATAACCAATACTCCTTCATACGAACCTTTTTAATGCATCGCTTCTAGTTTATTCTATGCAGATCTTACTCGCGCTGATATGGCGTTAGATCCAATAATAGGCGGCACTGCCGGAAATAGAGTGATGCAAGAGCAATATAATCCCTCAGAAATTGAAGCCTTAGTGCAAAAGCACTGGCATGACAACAAAACCTTCGAAGTCACTGAAGACGCAAACAAAGAAAAGTTTTATTGCCTTTCGATGTTTCCGTACCCTTCTGGCAGACTCCACATGGGACACGTACGCAACTATACCATAGGTGACGTAGTTGCACGCTTTCAACGTCTTCAAGGCAAAAACGTGCTCCAGCCTATTGGTTGGGACTCATTTGGCCTACCCGCAGAAAATGCCGCAATTAACAACAAGACTGCGCCTGCACCATGGACCTATGAAAACATAGAATACATGAAGAACCAGCTGAAATTGCTGGGTTTTGGTTACGATTGGAGCCGTGAAATCGCCACTTGTACCCCTGAATATTATCGCTGGGAACAATGGTTCTTCACTAAGTTGTACGAGAAAGGCCTAGTCTACAAAAAGACAGCTTCAGTCAACTGGTGTCCAAACGATGAAACCGTACTGGCGAACGAGCAAGTTCAAGACGGTTGCTGCTGGCGCTGTGATACCCCTGTGGAACAAAAAGAAATTCCACAGTGGTTTATTAAGATCACTGCCTATGCAGAAGAATTATTAAACGATATCGATACCTTAGATGGCTGGCCTGAACAGGTTAAGACCATGCAGCGCAACTGGATTGGTCGCAGCGAAGGTGTAGAAATGACCTTCGGCGTCGCAGGTCACGATAAAAGCTTCGATATCTATACCACGCGTCCAGATACCTTAATGGGCGTGACCTATGTGGCGATTGCCGCAGGTCATCCATTAGCTGAAATCGCCGCGCAAACCAATCCTGAGCTTGCCGCCTTTATCGATGAGTGCAAAAACAGCACAACATCTGAAGCTGAACTCGCGACCATGGAAAAACGCGGAGTGGCCACAGGGCTTTTCGCCATTCATCCTATCACTGGTAAGCAAGTCCCGATTTGGGCTGCTAACTTTGTGTTGATGAACTATGGCACAGGTGCCGTAATGTCAGTTCCTGGGCACGACCAACGTGACTTTGAATTTGCAAAAAAATACGGTCTAGCAATTGAGGCTGTGATCAAGCCTGTTGATGGCGAAGTGGACATTAGCGAAGCCGCTTATACCGAAAAAGGCGTACTGTTTAACTCGGGTGAGTTCGACGGTTTAGACTTTGAAGCGGGCTTTAATGCCATCGCTAACAAGTTAGTCACCGAAGGTAAAGGCAAGCGCCAAGTCAACTATCGTCTGCGCGATTGGGGTGTTTCACGTCAGCGTTACTGGGGCGCACCTATTCCTATGGTGACCTTAGCCGACGGCACTGTGATCCCAACGCCAGCAGATCAACTGCCAGTATTACTGCCAGAAGATGTCGTGATGGACGGTATTCAAAGCCCAATCAAGGCCGATAAAGAATGGGCGAAAACCCAAGTCAACGGTCAAGATGCGCTGCGCGAAACCGATACCTTCGATACCTTTATGGAATCCTCTTGGTATTACGCCCGTTACTGCAGCCCGCATGCGGACGAAATGTTAGATCCTGCTAAAGCCAACTACTGGCTACCTGTGGATCAATACATTGGCGGTATCGAACACGCTTGTATGCATTTGTTATATTTCCGCTTCTTCCATAAGTTGCTGCGTGATGCAGGTCTGGTTAACTCTAACGAACCAGCCAAACAACTGCTGACCCAAGGTATGGTGTTGGCCGATGCTTTCTACTATATCAACGAAAAAGGCGCCCGTGTTTGGGTTTCGCCTTTAGATGTAGCGACTACAGAAAAAGACGACAAGGGCCGTATTACTAAGGCTATCGACAAAGACGGCAACGAGCTGGTTTATACCGGCATGTGCAAGATGTCTAAGTCGAAAAACAATGGTATCGATCCTCAAGTCATGGTCGAAAAATACGGCGCAGATACGGTTCGCCTATTTATGATGTTCGCCTCACCACCAGAATTAACTCTGGAATGGCAAGAGTCTGGCGTTGAAGGCGCACACCGCTTCATTAGACGTCTGTGGAAGCTTGCAAACGAGCATGTGAACCAAGATAACAGCGAAGCCTTAGATGTCAGCAAGTTAACTGCCGATCAAAAAGCGCTGCGCCGTGAAGTCCACAAGACGATCGCGAAAGTGACCGACGATATCGGCCGCCGTCAAATGTTCAACACTGCGGTTGCCGCCGTGATGGAACTGATGAACCATCTGCAAAAAGCACCACAAACCACAGGCCAAGACAACGCCATTATCGGCGAAGCCTTATCGGCCATAGTGCGTTTGCTGTACCCTATCATTCCGCATGTGAGCTTTAACCTGTGGAACGAGTTAGGCAATGCTAGCAACATCGAAGATAGCCAATGGCCAGTCGTTGATGAAGCTGCGCTAGTTGAAGACAGCAAGCTCATCGTTGTGCAAGTCAACGGTAAAGTTCGCGCAAAAATCACAGTAGCCGCCGACGCTGATAAAGAATCAGTAGAAGCCTTAGGCATGAGTGATGAACACGTGATCAAATACCTAGACGGCCTGACAGTACGTAAAGTGATCTATGTGCCGGGCAAACTGCTCAGCATAGTGGCCAATTAACGGCTGCTAATAACTCGCTATACTCAAAGCCAATGAAGTTGCAGCATAGCTGCAACTTCAAGTCAGCAGGGTATACCACGAATAGGAAACCGCGAAATCTATGCTAATCAAACGCATATGCTTCGCAATCATGGCACTGGTTATTATGACCAGCGCTGGTTGCGGTTTTAAGCTTCAACGCAGTTATCAGATCCCTGATGCCCTCAATCATTTGAGTTTGAGCAGTGTGGATGAATACAGTGAACTCACTCGTTTGGTGCGTGAACGCCTGCGCTTGAACAATATCCAAGTTGTCGACGCCGCAGATAATGTACCAGTATTAAGATTAATCACCGACTCCCTTGAACGCTCGACCTTATCTTTGTACCCCACAGGTAACGTCGCCGAGTATGAGCTGATTTATTTAGTCGAATTTGCTGTGGCATTGCCGGGCAAAGAAGCGCAGCCTTTCAAGGTTGAAATTCGCCGCGACTACTTAGACGATCCACGTACCGCATTGGCAAAGAGCCGTGAAATGGAATTGCTGACGAAGGAAATGCGTATCCAAGCTGCCGATCGTATTCTGCAAGCAATGGCCAGTACTGAGGTGAATTAATGCGGGGCTATCATTAAATGAGAGTCTATCCAGACCAACTCTCCCGCCACCTTAACCAGTTATTTCCTTGTTATCTGATTTTTGGGGATGATCCTTGGTTGATTGAAACCACCAAAGATCAGATCCGCCAATTCGCCAAGCGTCATGGATTCGATGAAAAAGTCCAACTCATTCAAGAGACGGGCTTTAATTGGAACGATCTGACTCAGGAATGGCAGGCCATGAGCCTGTTTTCCAGTAAACGCTTGATTGAGCTAACCCTTCCCCAAGCTAAGCCCGGTGCCGAAGGCTCAAACACACTGCAAGCCCTATTGCAGACGCCCAATCCCGATATGCTGTTGATTATCGAAGGGCCAAAGCTCGCCACAGAGCAAACCAACAGTAAATGGTTTAAGACCTTAGATGCCCATGGCATGTATCTGCCCTGCGCTACGCCAGAGGGCGAGCAGTTTATGCGCTGGCTCGATGGCCGCATCAAGCACTTTAAGCTCAATCTGCAGCCTGATGCCCGTGCTATGCTGCATTCTCTGTATGAAGGGAATTTACTAGCTGCCGATCAAGCCATGCAGTTGCTGCAACTCCTGAGCCCAACAAAACCCGTCAGTGCCGACGAACTGGGCCACTATTTTGAAGATCAGTCGCGCTTCACCGTATTCCAACTCACGGATGCATTGCTGAATAATAAACAGGATAGCGCGCAGCACATGCTAGCCCAGCTCAATGGCGAAGGCACTGCCTTACCTATCCTGCTGTGGGCCTTGTTTAAAGAACTCGGTTTGTTATTCAATTTGAAATGCGAGCAAGCCCAAGGCGTTGCGCTAAGTGCACTCTGGGGTAAACATCGAATTTGGGATAAACGTAAACCACTGTATCAAGCGGCACTGCAACGACTCAGCCTTGAACAACTCGAACATATGCTCGCCCTCGCCTCGAAACTTGAGCTCAACTTAAAGCAACAGGGGAAAGAGGATTGGACTGGTCTGAGCCACCTGTGTCTGTTATTTGATCCTAGAGCCCATCGGCACTTGGCGCATATAGCCATAGACTAATCATTGATTAACCAAAGGCTTGATATGCGTATTGGTATTTTAGGCGGCACTTTCGACCCGATACACTATGGTCATATCCGTCCCGCAATTGAAGTGAAGCAAGCATTAGCCTTGGATAAAATCCTGCTGATGCCGAACCATATTCCGCCCCATAAACAGCAGCCGAACTTAACCACAACACAGCGCCTCAAAATGGTAGCTGATGTCTGTCAGCAACTCGACGGATTTGCACTGTGCGACATCGAAGCTAAACGCGACACGCCTTCCTACACAGTTGTGACGCTTGAGCAACTGAAAGCCTTACATCCGGAAGACGAGCTGTTTTTTATCATGGGGATGGACTCTTTCCTCCAATTAAAAAGCTGGTATGAGTGGCAACGCCTATTCGACTTTGCCCATCTCGTTGTCTGTCAGCGCCCGGGTTGGCAGCTCGATGCAGAGCATCCTATGCAGCAGATATTGACGGCCCGCAGTCAAGCGCCCCAAGGGGCACTGGAAGGGCATACTCGCAGTGTCCATAAAAACAGTGGGCAGATTTTCCCTGTTACAATTACGCCACAGGATATTTCCTCGACGCTCATTCGTGAACAACTGGCAAAAGGCGAAATGCCCGCCGATTTACTCATGCCAGTCACGCTAGATTACATAAAAAATCAACGACTTTACTTACCTTAGCTCGAACCGTAAGCAGATATCGCCAACTCAACTGCCAATGACAATGTATTCCCAGCATCAACACTGGTATACTACCGCGCTATTTAAAATTAATGAGGTACGCCAGCGTGCAGAGCGCGGAATTAAAACAGTTTGTTGTCGACAAGATCGACGACTTGAAAGCCAGAGACGTTGTTGTTCTGGATGTCAGCAAGCAATCTAACATCACTGACTACATGGTCATATGTTCAGGTACATCAAAGACTCACGTTAAAGCTATCGCCGAAAATCTTGTGGTTGAAGCGAAAAAAGCCGGTATTCCACCTTTAGGTGTTGAAGGCCGCGAAAGCAGCGAATGGGTTCTTGTGGACATGGGCGATGTGATCCTGCACGTTATGCAAGATCAAACCCGTGATTTCTACCAGCTTGAAAAGCTCTGGTCAGAAAAGCAAGACTGATGAAGTTACAGCTCATCGCAGTAGGAACACGGATGCCCGATTGGGTTACCCGTGGTTTCGAAGAATACCAGCGCCGTTTTCCCCGTGATATGGCGCTGGAGCTTATCGAAATACCCGCTGGAAAGCGGGGGAAAAATGCCGACATTGTCCGGATACTTCAAAAAGAAGGCGAACAAATGTTGGCGGCCATTCCCAAAGGCAATCATATTGTTAGCTTAGATCTCCCCGGCAAAAACTGGACGACC
Source organism: Shewanella sp. SM29 (assembly GCF_025654245.1). NCBI lineage: Bacteria > Pseudomonadati > Pseudomonadota > Gammaproteobacteria > Alteromonadales > Shewanellaceae > Shewanella > Shewanella sp. SM29. The sequence continues at coordinate 88,899 of NZ_JAKKRN010000001.1, read as the reverse complement.
CCCGAGCTAGCGACCGCGCTGACTAAATGGCAACTCGATGGTCGCGACGTCAGTTTACTGATTGGTGGACCTGAAGGATTAGCGCCAGCTTGCAAAGAAGCGGCAAACCAAAGTTGGTGTCTTTCGGCATTAACCTTACCTCACCCACTCGTACGGGTGGTGGTTGCCGAAAGTTTGTACCGCGCGTGGAGCGTGAACACGAATCACCCCTACCATAGAGAATAGCGGGATCTTGATGTTAACGAGTGTCAACCACCCGTCATGGGATCAGCCGGAGATAGCATAAGTGTCGCCAAAAAAGCGGATAACAATGCATGATCACGCCGCCGAGGCGTCTCTTTTTAAGCGCAGGGCGCTTTTCACTTTTTTTTGCGTTTTCGCTCTATTTTGCGTATTAGTCACCAACCTTTATCATTTACAGGTTGAATCCTATAAAGATTATGCAACTCGCTCAAATGATAATCGCATCCGTGTTGTTCCAATTGCCCCTAGTCGTGGTCTCATTTACGATCGCAACGGCATACTTTTAGCTGAAAATTTACCCTTTTATTCCCTCGATCTCGTGCCCGAAAAAATCAGTAACATGTCAGAGACCTTAGATGAACTCGGCAAGTTAATTGAGATCAGCGATGACGAGCGCGAAACCTTTACTGACGCCCTGAAATTTCATCGCCGTTTCAAACCGCTAACACTCAAAAACCAGCTCACCGAAGAACAAGTGGCCATTTTCAGTGTTAACCAACACAGATTTCCGGGGATTTCGGTCGAAGCGGGTCTTAAACGTAACTATCCCTACGGCGCGCAAATCACTCATGTGCTGGGCTATGTAGGCAAAATTAACACCCGAGATCGCGCCCAACTTGAACGCAGCGATCTGTGGAAAAACTATGCGGCAACCAAAGACATTGGTAAGCAAGGCATTGAAAAATTTTATGAATCTTTGCTGCATGGCAAACCCGGACACTTAGAAGAAGAAGTGAACAACCGCGGTCGCGCCATTCGCACCTTAAAAATTGTTCCGCCAGAGCCGGGGCAAGATATTTACCTCACCTTAGATCTCAAGCTGCAACAAAAAGCGGTGGAACTACTCACAGGTCTGCGTGGTTCTATTGTTGCCATCGATCCCCGTGACGGTGGAGTATTAGCTATGGTATCGAGCCCAAGCTATGATCCAAACCAGTTTGTACAAGGCATTAATAGTAAAGATTACAGTGCGTTACTCAATGATAAATCCCGCCCTTTGATCAACCGCGCAACTCAAGGTCAATATGCACCTGCGTCTACCATCAAGCCTCACCTCGCACTGTTAGGCCTTGATGAGAAAGCCATTAGCGAGAGTACCCGAGTGTGGGATCCCGGTTTTTGGCAAATTCCCGGTGTTGAACGTAAATACCGCGACTGGAAACGCTGGGGGCATGGCTGGGTCAACGTTTATAGCGCGATAGTAGAATCCTGCGATACCTTTTTCTATGAGTTAGCCTATAAGGTCGGTGTCGATCATATCGCCCGCTTTATGGAACAATTTGGCTTTGGCCAAAATACAGGGATTGATATCTTTGAAGAATCGGCTGGCAACATGCCATCCAAGGAATGGAAACGCTTAAAGTACAATCAAGCTTGGTATATAGGCGACACTATTTCCGTGGGTATTGGCCAAGGTTATTGGACGGCAACGCCATTACAACTCGCTAATGCCGTTGGGATTATGGCCAACAAAGGCCGCCGTCTCCCGCCACATCTGCTGAGATCCATTAAAGACAATACTGCCAAAATTGACTCACCGATCAATGAGTTACCGCCAATTGAACTTAAAAACCCCCGTAACTGGAATATCATCAACGAAGCTATGCGCCAAACTGCAAATAAGTCACGCTTTACCGATGCCACTTACACTGCCGCAATGAAAACCGGTACTGCACAGGTCATCGGCGTGGCGGAAAATACTAAATACGATGCCAATAAAATTGCCGAACATTTCCGCGATAATGCCTTAGTTGTGGCCTATGCGCCCTTCGAGGATCCTAAAATCGTCCTCGCCGTCGTGATGGAAAACGCAGGTTGGGGCGGCGCAAATGCTGGCCCAGTAGCTCGAGCTATGCTCGATGAATATATGCTTAGAGATACTTGGAAACCTATACCATGAGTACCCATAGCCAATATCAAAACATCTGGCAACGCTTGCACATAGACTTGCCTTTATTGCTCGGACTATTAGCTGTGATGGGCTTTGGCCTGTTTGTCATCTATTCTGCCAGCGGTGCAGATTTAGAGATGATGGAACGACAACTATTCCGTATGGTGTTGTCGCTAGGCATCATGTTTACCATGGCACAAATCAATCCTGAAGCGCTTAAACGTTGGGCATTACCCATTTATCTTGCGGGGGTTGTCTTGCTGCTTGGGGTACACTTTTTCGGTGAAATCAATAAAGGCGCGCAGCGCTGGTTGAACTTAGGCTTTATGGAGTTCCAACCCTCAGAGCTTATTAAACTCGCCTTTCCCATCACAATGGCTTGGTATATCAGTAAGTTCCCTCTTCCCCCCAAGAAACGTTACCTCGCTGGCGCAGGAGTGATTTTACTCGTACCAACCCTATTGATCGCTAAACAACCCGACTTAGGCACCTCAATTTTGGTGGCTGCATCGGGGATTTTCGTGCTGTTTTTATCGGGCATGAGCTGGATTATTGTTGGCAGCTTTATCGCGGCAGTACTCGCCTTCCTGCCTATCCTTTGGTATTTCTTGATGCACGATTACCAAAGAACGCGGGTATTAACCTTGCTCGATCCAGAGCAAGATCCCCTCGGCGCGGGTTATCACATTATCCAGTCGAAAATCGCCATCGGCTCAGGTGGGCTTTGGGGCAAAGGTTGGCTCGAAGGCACTCAATCACAGCTTGAGTTTATTCCCGAGCGCCATACCGATTTTATCTTTGCGGTGATCGGTGAAGAATTTGGCTTAATTGGCAGTATCTTACTGTTAATTATGTACCTTTACATCATAGGCCGTGGGTTAGTCATCGCCTCCCGCGCACAAACCAGTTTCGCTCGTCTACTGGCTGGCAGTATCACGCTGACGTTTTTCGTTTATGTTTTTGTGAATATTGGCATGGTTTCAGGTATCCTGCCCGTGGTAGGTGTACCACTGCCCCTTGTCAGTTATGGTGGAACCTCCATGCTGACATTGATGACAGGGTTTGGCATTCTTATGAGCATTCATACCCATAGACGTTTCGTAGATAGATAATTTTAGGGACTTTTTTATGCCTACTCTCCGAGCTTATTTGGCTCCACTCGGTTTACTGTGTTTAAGTTCATACTTAGTCGCATGCACCACGGCAAATGAACCGACACCCGCGCAGGCACCCGCTTCAAGCACCCCAGTGGCTCCCGCAGTGGATAAAGTACTAGTACCCGCAACTCCCGCTGAGCTCAAAGAAGAGTTTATCCATGCTCAAGTAAAACAAGGTTTTACTCGGACAGAAGTGCTCGCTTTTCTAGACAAAGCAAAATACAACCAAGGGGTTATCGATGCGATGACCCGTCCATGGGAAGCAAAACCTTGGCATGTGTATTACCCGATTTTTTTAACAGAAAAACGTCTTGATGCTGGGCTCGCTTTTTGGAAAAAACACGAGAAAACCATTGCTAAAGCGGCGGCTAAGTACCAAGTCGACCCACAGATTATCGTTGCCATTATTGGGATTGAAACCTTTTACGGCCAGTTCACAGGTAATTACCCTGTAATTGATTCCCTCTATACCTTAGGTTTTCACTATCCGCCTCGCGCCACCTTTTTCCGCAAGGAATTTGGTGAGTTGATGAAATTAGTCAAAGAAGAGCACTTAGATATCAATACCCTCAAAGGCTCCTATGCGGGTGCCATGGGTTATGGACAGTTTATTCCCTCAAGTTACCGCCATTACGCCGTCGATTTCGATAACAGTGGTAACCGCGATTTATTGCAAAGCCCAGAGGATGCGATTGGCAGTGTCGCCAATTATTTCCATGAACACGGTTGGCAAGCCAATGCACCCGTTGCTTTGCCGCTGGTCAATAGCAGCCAAACAGCGCCAAAAGCGAAAGTATGGGCAGGCGAAAAGCTCAATTATAAAGTCGCCAATATTCTAACGCCAACCTTGTCCTTGGCTGATGCGAGGGACTTGGATGTCTCGCAAAAAGCCTTACTCATTAAACTGGAACAAGCCGATCACGATGATTATTGGCTTGGCTTAAACAATTTTTATGTAATCACTCGCTATAATCGCAGTCCTTTGTATTCAATGGCCGTTTATCAATTTAGCCAACAATTAAAGGAACAGCATGCCGCTAAAAAATAATCTTTTACAGCTTGTCGCTTTGGTTGCGTGCTTCACACTTGTTGCGTGTTCTTCGAGCCCAAACCAAGCTAGCTCCAGCACAAACAAAAAAAATATGGACCCCAACAAGGGGCGCTATTCGCTAAAGAATGACAAGTTGCCACTCAATCCACCCAATGTGGACCATGTGCCAAATGCCACGCCTAAGTACGAGCCCTATAGTCGCCGCGGTAACAAGCCCTATACGGTTTACGGCGAGTCTTACACTGTGATGAACACAGGCCAAGGTTTTAGTGAAACGGGCCGTGCCTCATGGTACGGTGAAAAATTTCATGGCTATGAGACATCCAATGGCGAACCCTATGACATGTATTCCATGTCAGGTGCCCATAAAACGCTACCACTGCCAAGTTATGCTCGGATCACTAACTTAGATAACAATAAGCAAGTGATCATTCGTATCAACGATCGCGGGCCATTCCACTCAGACCGTATTCTCGACGTCTCCTACGCTGCCGCCTATAAACTCGGCATGCTCGGCAAAGGAACCGCGCGGATCAAACTCGATGTGGTGTATATCGGCAGTGTCGCGGCCACTAATTCGGCTATTGCCAGCGCGCAAGATACAGGTAATCATTACATTCAGTTAGTCGCATCGAAAGATAAAGCCAAACTCAATACCATGGCGAAAAATCTGGAGCGAAAATATCAGGTAAAGACCCGTGTACAAGCCGCAAACAATATGTTTAGACTACAGCTCGGCCCCATAGGCCAACCTGAGTTAGCAGACAAACTGCTCAATAACGTCAAGCAAAATGGCTTTCCTGAGGGCTATATAGTCCATGAGTAATGACTGTTTGCTCGGACCAGAATTGATTTAAAAATAGAGATGAAGGAACCTTCACTAAAACCCACAGTCAGAAAGTGGTACACTGTTGGAGATCTTCTCGAATCCTTTCCATTTAATACAACCAAAAGACGTGCCAAGTTAATGATGAATTTTGTAAAAAGTCCCATTAAAACATTGCTGCTAATTTCCAGTGTGTCTCTCCCCGTTTATGCTGCGCAGCCTATTATTACACCTGATGCACCAGCAGTGGCCGCCAAGGCTTTCGTCTTGATGGATTATAATTCGGGCCAGATTATCGCTGAGAGTAACGCTTATGAAAGCCTTAACCCAGCCAGCCTAACTAAAATGATGACCAGCTATGTCATAGGTCAAGAAATCAAAGCGGGCAATGTCTCGGTCGATGATGATGTGACTATCAGTAAAAATGCCTGGTCTAAAAACTTCTCTGACTCCTCGAAGATGTTCATTGAAGTCGGTACTACCGTTAAAGTCGGGGATTTAAACCGCGGTATCATCATCCAATCGGGTAACGATGCGTGTGTGGCTATGGCAGAGCATATCGCTGGCACCGAAGGCGCCTTCGTTGACATGATGAACTCATGGACAAAACAGCTGGGTATGCGTGACAGTTACTTCGAAAACTCCCATGGCTTAGACTCAGAAAACCACAAAACAACTGCCTATGATATGGCATTGTTAGGTGCAGCCTTAATCCGCGACGTTCCAGAAGAATACCGCATCTATAGCGAAAAATTTTATACCTTCAACGGTATCAAACAATATAACCGTAATGGTTTGTTGTGGGATAACAGCATGAGCGTGGACGGTATCAAGACAGGCCACACCTCTGGTGCAGGTTACAACTTAGTCGCATCTGCAACCAAAGACGGCATGCGTTTGATTTCTGTGGTTCTGGGTACTCAAAGTGAATCAGCCCGTAAAGCTGAAAGTAAAAAGTTACTGACCTATGGCTTCCGTTTCTTTGAAACTGTCACGCCTTACAAAGCGGGTGATAGCTTCACAACCCAACAAATATGGTACGGTGACAAGAGCACTGTTGATTTAGGCGTCGCAACTGATACACCTATTACGATCAGCCGTGGCCGCGGTAAAGACTTGAAAGCAAACTTCGAATTGACTAAGCCATTAGATGCACCGTTGAAAAAAGGTGAAACTGTAGGCCGTCTATTCTTCCAACTTGATGGTAAAGACATTGCCCAGTTCCCACTGGTGACGTTGCAAGAAGTCAACGAAGGTAGCTGGTTTAGTAAATTAGTCGATTACTTTAAACAGATGTTTTCTGGATGGTTTAGCTAAGCTAAGTCCCATAAATAAAGCCACCTTAGGGTGGCTTTATTTTTTTGGGGAGTGCATCGCCCTTGAATCGGGTATAATCGCCACCATATATATCCCAATATAGCCGCTAAGAGTACTGAGTATGTTAGACACTAAATTTGATGAACTGATGGATTTCCCTTGCGCATTTCCTTTTAAGGTCGTCGGTGAAGCCCACGAAACGCTAACTGACAAAGTCGTGGCTGTGGTACAAAAACATGCACCGGGTGATTATTCACCTTCGACAAAAACGTCGAGCAAAGGTAGCTATCACTCCATTACTATCCGCGTGACAGTGACAAGCAAAGACCATATCGAAATTTTGTACACTGAACTTGCCGCTATCGAAGGCGTACGCCGCGTACTATAAATATTCCTCAAGGCCATGAAATGTGATCTGTCTTACATTTATGGTCAAGAGGCGTATAATAGCACCACTCAATTCTAAGGGGAGAGGTTGCCCTTGCAAGACACGACTTTGCACATTCGGCATCTTGGAAAACAAGATTACGAATCAGTGTGGCATGCCATGCAGCACTACACTGACACGCGTAATAGTGAGAGCCCAGATGAGCTGTGGATAGTAGAACACCCACCCGTGTTTACCCAAGGCCAAGCTGGTAAAAGCGAGCATATTTTGAATGCTGGCGATATTCCTGTGATCCAAGTGGACCGTGGTGGCCAAGTCACTTACCACGGCCCTGGACAACTAGTGGTATATCCTCTTCTCGACATAAAACGTAGTAAAGTCAGTGTGCGTCAACTCGTTACTCATATAGAGCAAAGCATTGTCGATATGCTCGCCAAGTACGACATTAACGCTTATGCCAAGGCCGATGCGCCGGGCGTATATGTGGATGAACGTAAAATTGCCTCCCTCGGATTACGCATCCGTAAAGGCTGTTCATTCCATGGATTAGCCCTTAATGTCGATATGGATTTAGCACCATTTCGCCGCATCAACCCTTGTGGTTATGCCGGTCTTGAAATGGTGCAATGCAAAGCACTTGGCGGACCACAAACCGTGATTGAAGCGGGCGAGCAACTTACTATTACTTTTAGCCAATTACTGGGCTATCAACACCTAGTTCATCATCAAGGATTAGCAGCGTCATGAATAGGCCTGAACGTTTACAACCCGGAGTAAAACTAAGAGATGCCGATAAAGTGTCTCGTATTCCGGTCAAAATCGTCCCATCAGAGCGCGACACTATGTTGCGTAAACCCGATTGGTTACGGGTTAAACTGCCGGCATCGAATCAACGCATTTTAGACATCAAGCAAGCGCTGCGTAAAAATGGCCTGCACTCTGTCTGTGAAGAAGCCTCTTGCCCTAACCTCGCGGAATGCTTCAACCACGGCACAGCAACCTTTATGATTTTGGGTGCGATTTGTACTCGTCGTTGCCCATTCTGCGACGTGGCACATGGTCGTCCGCTTAAGCCTGATGCTGAAGAGCCAGTTAAATTGGCGCAAACTATCCGCGATATGAAGCTAAAATATGTGGTGATTACCTCTGTAGATCGTGACGATTTACGTGATGGTGGCGCACAGCATTTTGCCGATTGTATCCGTGAGATCCGCAAGCTTAATCCGGACATCAAGATCGAAACCTTAGTGCCTGATTTCCGTGGTCGTATCGATGCTGCCTTAGATATTTTATCGACTGAGCCGCCTGATGTGTTTAACCACAACTTAGAAACGGCGCCCATGCATTATCGTAAAGCGCGCCCAGGTGCGAATTACCAATGGTCGCTCGATCTGCTAAAACGCTTTAAAGAACGTCATCCAAATGTGCCCACTAAATCAGGCCTGATGATGGGACTGGGTGAAACCAACGAAGAGATCGCTCAAGTACTGCGTGATCTGCGAGAACATAAGGTTGAAATGCTGACCTTAGGCCAATACCTACAGCCGTCTAAGTTCCATTTGCCGGTTGAACGTTATGTGCCACCAGCCGAGTTTGATGAGCTTAAAGCCTTAGCCGATGAGTTAGGTTTTACCCATGCAGCCTGTGGCCCATTAGTGCGCTCAAGCTACCATGCGGACCTGCAAGCCCAAGGTAAAGAAGTGAAATAACCTTCTTGCTTAGATGCAGAGCTTAGGTGATGTAGATTTCAAGGTTATTAAAATAGAAAAACAGCGCTTAGGCGCTGTTTTTTATTGGCTGTTTTTATGACAGTTGTTTATGGCTGTTATTTATGACTGTTGTTTATGAAGAGTGGTTCGTATAGCTGTCGTTTTTCGACATGAATGCTAATACTCGACTCATTCTTGGGTTATCGCTAAATCCATCAAGATAGCATCTTCTTTACCGCCCTCTATCGGGTAGTAACCTTTGCGACGTCCCGATTCAATAAAGCCAGCCTTTTGATATAAAGCACGGGCGTCGAGATTAGACTCTCGCACTTCTAACATAAGCACCACAGCGCCCGATACCTTGGCCGATGCCATCACAGCCTTGAGTAATAACTTACCGTAACCTTTACCCTGCTGACTCGGTAATAGGCAAATATCCAATAAAGTCACTTCATCGATAATTTGCTGCACTATCGCAAACCCTAAGAGTCCTTCGACGTGATAAGTATCTGAATCCGAAACGACGTCAATATTTGCCTCAGTATTTGCATCTACCTCTAAGTGAGCACTCAGCTTTAAACCTAGGACACGGTACAAGTGACCAAAACAATCGGCAAGATTCCCCTCACTCATGGGATGGCTATGGGCCAAGGATTCAAGCTGCGCCATTTGGGGAACATCTTCAAGCGTGAGAGCCACAAGATCAACAGGCAAACCTACTGTCAATTGTGCTGCGAATGGTGTCGTGAATAGACTATCTACTGGTGGGATGTTCAACGCTGGTATTCCAAAGTATTGGTTATTAATGTATTTACGAGTAAAGCTTAAGACTTGCTTGGCGCTTGGCCGCTAACTTGGTCGCGCCATTGGTAAATCTGCTGCCAGAGCGCGCTTTTAGCCTGCCAACCCACTAATAAATCGGCCAACGGCTCAGACACTAACCATGCGGTACGTGGCCTGACTTTGTGACGTCGCAGATCCCAAACGATCTGTTTACCCGTATGGGGCTCACAGTCAAAATCACATTCATCACGCTGTATGTCGATAAGCGTTAGCACAGCGTCGATAAGCGGCTCTGCTTCTGGTAACTCACCGTTTTCATCCCAAATCACTAAATAAGGTTTCACCTTAGTGTCGCGCACTCGCCAAGTTGTCACATTCATGGCGGTTAAATAGGCTGATTTATTCATTAAGGTCAGTTTTATTCAATTAAAGTATCGACTCACAATATCCCGCTAGGATAGCAGTTCTGCCATGGCATTGTTACTGCTGCACGGCGAAAGGAGATGATATCTGGCTTTATCGCTTACGAGATTTAACACTCGGAAGTTCAATCGAATTTATAGATTTACAAAATCTAATTTACTCATTTTACATTTAATATCAGAAGATTAGACTAAACACACTCAGTAAGACAATAGAAGGAAAACGCCATGATTAACATAGGTATCAATCAAGCTCACAGAGAAGAAATCGCCGCAGGGCTAAACCAACTATTGGCTGACAGCTACAGTCTTTACCTTAAGACCCATAGCTTTCACTGGAACGTTACTGGCCCAATGTTCACTAGCTTACACTTGCTATTTGAACAGCAGTATACCGAACTTGCCCTTGCGGTCGACCTTATCGCAGAGCGTGTACGTGCATTAGGCGCCAGAGCACTCGGCTCATATTCAGCTTATGCCGCGCTGACCGAGATAAAAGAAGATCAAGGTGTCACTCAAGCCGAAACCATGATCCGCGAACTATTAAGCGATCAGGAGCTAGTAATCCGCAATGCCAGAGCCTTGTATCCGCTGGTTAATCAAGCGAATGATGAAGCGACTGCGGACTTGCTCACCCAGCGCATCCAACTGCATGAGAAAAATGCCTGGATGCTACGCAGCTTACTCGCAGAATAATCGCTAAATAGATTATTGCTCTGACCAAAGCAAAAAGTCGCCAAGTAAACACTTGGCGACTTTTGCCTTTAAAGCTTGATCAAACAGAATAGATTAGAGGTACTTAATCCAAGCCTGAGTGCTGTGCTTTTTATACTCGCTAAATCGCTTAACGGGATAATACAATACGATGGCTAACACGCCCGCGATAAACCAAACCCATCCTATATTGCTCACGCCAAAGTACTCACCATGGTTTACGCCAAAGATGAATTTCGCTAAAGTATACAGCAGTAACAGCGCGTACAAATGCAAGATATAGAAGAACATAGGCACTGAGCCAAACACAGACAACCCATGGCCCACTCGCGCTAATATCCCATCCACTTTCCCACTTGATGCAAAATACCGCTCAAAGGCCACTAAGCAAAAAAACATGCCGCCTAAGGTCACCAGTAAAAAGCTTAATGATGGCGGGTATTTCGTTAAATTGAATACCGACATCAAGGTTTCACCCAAATGTGCCCCCGACTGCCAAGGCAAGGTTTCGCCATAAAGGTTAAACCCACGTAGCACCGCAAAAAGTACCCAACAGCTGATCCCTAAAAACAGCAGCTTTTGCTGGCGAGCCGATGCATCAAGATGGCTTCCGTTCGGCTTATTACTAAAAAGTGGCCCTGCAACATAACCCAGTAAAATCACCCCAATCCAAGGCAGCACGGGATAACTCACCTTAACCCTAAGTGCACCTTCGCTGACGAGATAACCGCGGTCGTGCAATATGGTCCACAGACCGTAAGCCCACTCACTGGGCTGAAAACCAATTGGTGTCAACAGATTATGGCCAAAAACAATCGCAAATCCTAAAAGGGCCATCCAAGGTCTAGGCAGGTTTATCAGCGCAGCGAGCGCTAACATACTCAGACCAATCACCCAAATCACCTGCAACCAAAGGGTGTAATAGCTGACCATCCAAGAGAGGTTAGAGAAGTTAATCACAAAAATTTCCAGCGCGATTAAAAACAGCCCGCGTTTAATCAAAAACATACGTGCTGAACGTGGCTCGCCATGGCTACGATTGGCATAAAGCCATGCAGAAACCCCGGTTAAGAACACAAAGACCGGCGCACAAAAATGGGCGGCAAAGCGACTCACAAAAAGCCCCCAAGAGGTCGAACTCAAATCCATAGGATCGCTCACCTGCATGTGAAAGAAAAACCGCTCCCGCACATGGTCGAGTAACATGATAAGCATCACGGCGCCGCGCATCATATCGATACTATTAATCCGGGTGCGGCCAATAGAACGACCCCGTTCTTGCTCGGCAAAACCTGAAGATAACGCTGGGTTAGCACTGATATTAGAATTCATAGCTGACACTCACTTTAATGCTACGTGGCTCACCCGGCACGGCCCAAATAGCGGAATAGCTACTCGCGATGTAATGTTCATCCAGTAAGTTATCCAGATTCACTCCAAGGCTTAAGTTGTCGCTTAAGTGGGTGTTCATAAACAACCCAAGTAACTGATAAGAAGGCAATTGAAAACTCGGATCGGCAGAATCGCCGAGGCGCGAATCCACATAACGCCAGCTAAGCCCTAGATGACCATCAATAGAAAGCCTATTCAAATCCTGTTTCAGAATCACACTCGCGGTATGCTTTGGCACATTCACCAGTGGACTGCCTGCAGGAATGAGCACGCCCCAATCAGGATTCAAGCTGTCATTGGCGGTACGGGTATTAAGATAGGCATAGGATAATTTTGCTTGTAAATCCTCCGTCAGTTCGGCGGCTAAATCGAGTTCAACCCCGCTACTTTTAGCTTTACCTAAGGTGGCAGAAAAACCAACATTGATAGGATCTGAGGTCAAGATATTGCTCTTTTGGGCATCGAACACGGCTAAACTACCGTTTATAGGAAGATCGTTTAACCAAGTACCATTAAACTTCATCCCCAGTTCAACCGACTGACTCTCTTCCGCTTCGAAGGGCTTACCCGCAAAGTCAGTTCCAGAAAGCGGTAAAAAGCCTTCAGAATAAGAGCTATAGAAACTTAAGGCATCGGACCATAAATACACCAGACCCACCTTGGGGCTGACTCGACTATCGGTTTGCTCTGACAGAGTATCTTTCGCGACTTCACTGATATCTTGCTGATAACTATCGAACCTTAGCCCAAGGTGCAACTTCCACTTTTCTGTTAAATCCATTTGATCTTGCAGATAGGTCCCCCACGCCTTTTGAGTCTCGTTATTCTCATACAACAAACTCACCTCTGGCTGAGGCCCACCGTATTGAGGGGTATAGATATCGATGGCGTATTCACCTTTTTTGCCCCGATAACGATACAGTCCCGTCTTCAAATTGTAGTGATAGGCATCGGCACCAAGTAGCAAATTATGACGAATAAAACCCGTATCCACATGACCACTTAACTCTAGACGCAGTGAATTATCCTCAGAGGCGTAGTCACGATATCTGTGCTGCCTAGTCAGCGTGCGACCATCATCAAATAGCGATTGCCGCCCCTTTGCTAACTCGGCATCAGACGAATACCCCTTCAAGCTAGAGTCTCGATAGTTATAGCCAGCAGTTAATGACCAATCATCATTTAATTCATAGTCATAGGTCAGCTGATGCCCAGTGGCATTCACCTCCGTTGCGCCATCATTAGGCTCACCTAAATAACGCGAGCGTGGTACGGTATTAATATCGTTATTGAGCACAATAATACCGCGATCGAATAGCTGTTCCTGCTTGAGGTATTCCATTTCATACAGCAAGGAAGCTTTTTCGGAAATCTGCCAACGCACAGACGGCGTAACTATTTTTTTATCGCTAAACACATAATCACGAAAACTATCGTGTTCCTGCCAAGCGCCATTAATCCGAAATGCCAAGTTATCGGTTAAACCTGAGGTCACATCACCTTCTAACCGATATTGGTCGAAACTCCCAGCCGATGCTTTTAAATAACCACTGGTTTCATATTGGGGTTTCTTAGTGACGATATTAACTGTGCCACCGGGCTCCGAGCGGCCATAAAGTGCCGAACCTGGGCCTTTTAAAATCTCGACATAGGCAACGTTTGATAAATCTCTATGACCACTAAAACCTCGGCCACCATTAAAGCCATTGATTAAATACCCCGATGGCATGTTTTCGTTGCCCGGAAAGCCGCGTAGGGAAAAACTATCCCATAAACCACCGCCATTGTTTTGCCGCGCCACACTGGCAGAATAGTCCAGTACATCTTGAAACCGCGTCAGCCCCGCGTCTTTTATCAATTGCTCGTCTAACACACTGATCGCTTGGGGAAGTTCAGTTGAGGACACATTGCCACGATAGGCTTGGCGATAGTGGATACTTAAACGTTCAATATCAGTGTCAAGCACTGCGTCACTCACAGTATCAATAGCTTGTGAACTCGATTGACTGCTTTCTGCGGCCAACAGCATTGAAATAGGATTGAGCACAAACAAGGCGCCCAGCAACAGCGCAGTGCGCTTAGGGACATAAAAAGAAGTCATTTTCACTCCGAAAATAAACAGCATAGGCGCCTTAGCTAAGCCAAGGCGCTCAAAGTTAATTAAGATAAATTGAATAAACAGTAACTTATGCTGTTATGGGCGGAGCACGACTATTGAAGAAACGACTAAAAGGTCGCTTAAAGGAAACTGCCTGAAACTCAACCGAAATATAACCCTGTTGAGCGAGTTGGAAATGAAAGGGTGTACTGGTTAGCGCATGTTGCAACTGGTGCTGATGTAAGCACAGCGAACAATTGGCCTTGGAGTCTTCACTAGCATGGGAAACACTGTGAACAGCAATGGCAACAGACAATAGCACCAATATGGCAGCAAGCCATATTGCTAGGGTGCGTCTTGTTTGTATCACACTATTCAAACCCTACTTCCTCAGATAATTTGGCAGGCGATTGTATGTTAAGCACTACTAAAGTTGCAAACCGATTTACCTAAGCCGTAGGGCTTAAATGTTACAAGAGGTAACTTATCTCATGAGTCATTAGCTATGCAGTCCATAGACTATTTGCAGCCAGCTACTTTACATAACCCTTTAACACATCATCAATCATAATATTAAGGGATGTTATGCCCGCACCTGTGATATACCAAGCCTCGGGATCCACAAAAATAATGTTCCCCGTCTTCCAAGCGTTAGTTTCACGCAAAAGAGGATTATCAATAGATTGTTTATCCAATACAGGGCTTCGCTCCATCACTGCGGTTCTGTCAACCACGTAAATGATGTCGGGATTGTTTTCAAGAATAAACTCGCTTGATACAGGTTGACCGTGCAGTCCCATCTGCTCTGATAAGCTAGCGGGCTTAACCCCTAGCGCACTGTAAATGAACCCATAGCGTGAACGAATACCTAAAAATCGAAAAGCGCCATTATTATGTAGCACCACCAAGGCTTTTTCTGGCCTGTCTTTAATTACCATTCTGGCGGCTTGGATCTTACTTTCCAGTTCATCCACTTTATGTTTTGCCAAGGTTTGCTTATCGAATAATTTCCCCAGCACCAACAAGTGCTGTTTGACTATATCAAAGTAATCACTGTTGCTGTCTTGATAATCAATATCCAAATGAATGGTTGGTGCCAAATTGGAAAGCGCTTGATAATGACTAGCTTGAACGGATGACATCAGCACCAAATCGGGTTTAAGTGCATAAATACGTTCCATATTGGGTTGAACGATAGCACCTAAATCAACGATATCACTATTGTTGCTGTAGTCTTTCAGGTAGTAAGGAACAAAATCCTTTGGCATACCGACAATGGGAATACCCAACTGTTCGAGATAGTCGACTTCATTCATATCTAGGGCCGCAACACGTACTGGCCGTTTTGTAATAACAGTAGTGCCCAGCTTATGCTCTACCTCTATCGGGGCAAACTCCAACTCAGCCGTTGAAGCACTCGTATCCGATGATGCAAGCTGTACTGATTCGGTTTTATTGTCGCAGGCCAGCAAAAAAGCCGAGCTAAATAACAAAATCGCTATCACTTTAGTACCGCTTTTACATTTCGACGTCACTTGTATTCTCCTTGTAAGTTGAAGTTGAAATAGTTACATACTGTTCCTTGACTCGTTTTCAGCACCTCAAGATCCAGTTCGTACAGTGCTTTTAACCTTTGTGCTGTGACGACCTCTTCAACGGGTCCAGCGCAGTGCACAACGCCTTGCTTCATACCGACAATATAGTCGGAGTAGTTCGCCGCAAAATTGATATCGTGAACCACTAACACTACCGTTCGTTTGTAATCGTCACACAGATGGCGAAGTGCCCGCATTATGCTAACGGCATGTTTCATATCCAGATTGTTGAGCGGTTCATCTAACAATAAATAATCCGTTTGCTGCGCAATCGCCATTGCCAGAAAAGCCATTTGGCGTTGTCCGCCGCTAAGTTCATCAATAAATACATTGGCTAATGACTGTAAAGCTAAAAACGACAGCGCTTCATCAATGGCGCGATGATCTTCCTTTGTGAGTGCCCCTTGGCTATAGGGAAAACGACCAAATGCCACTAACTCCCTGACCGTCAGGCGTAAATTGAGGCTGTTAAACTGACGCATGGTTGCCACTTGCTTGGCATAATCCTTCAAGGGAATATTGTGGATAGCAGTACCTTTGAGTAATACCTCGCCCTGCTGGATATTCAGTAACCGACCAATCGACATCAGTAAGGTACTTTTGCCGGCACCGTTAGGGCCGATGAGAGAAGTCATCTGATGTTCGGGAAATTGTGCCGTGACATTTTTTAGCACAGGTTTCGCGCTATAAGACTGATATAAGTTATTGACGGTTATCACACTGCGCTCCGAGGTTTAAGAATTAAGACAAAGAAATAGGCGCCACAAAATAGATTAATTAACAGCCCAACACTGGTTTGATAATTAAACAGATGCTCAACAAGCATTTGCGCGATCAGAAAAACCGAGATAGCAACAGCGCATCCTGTTATCAAGGTAAATGAGTGCGACGGATGCCTTGCCAGTGCATAGGCCATATTCGCGACAAATATCCCCATAAAAGCAGTCGGCCCCACTAAACTGGTTGATATTGCGACCAATACCGCGATAAGACCCAATAGCAGGCGCACCACTTTTTGATAATCAATACCAAGAGAGATAGCTTGCTCCCGCCCCATCAGTAATACATCAAGTACAGCACGCACTCTCCAAGCGGCAATACACACGGCACTAACAAGTACTAGAGAGATAAGCAATTGCTCTGGTTGAGCGCGGTTGAACGACGCTAAGCTGTAGCTCTGGAAAATAGAAAACTCACCGGGACTGATAGAATATTGGATTAACTGAGTAAAACTGCCTAACACCACAGTGAGCACTAAGCCCACAAGCAGTAGGAAGAACACATCATGTCGATCCCCACTAAATAGCCAGCGGTGAATCGCCATTGAGTAAAGCAACATCACCACGACTGAGACAGAAAAATTGCTGTTAGCGGTGATCAGAATACTGCTGCCCGTCCCTAAGATAAGGATCAACAGTGCCTGCAAAATCAAGTAAACCCCTTCATACCCCATGATAGATGGCGTTAAAATGCGATTTCCGGCTAAGGTCTGAAACAGTATCGAAGAAAACGCAATACAGACACCACCAAGGCAAATTGTAGCTAAACGCACCAATCTATTCGGTATGACATAGTCAAAATCAAAGCCTGAGCCCATCAATAAAAATGTGACTGCCAACATAATAGGCAGCCCCCAGCTCAAAAAACGCCATGCACTGTCTTTCATTTGATTTTCCAAACGATAACTAAAAATATGAGTCCACCTAAACAGCTTGCCGTTAGACCTATAGGAATTTCAAAGGGATACAAAATAATCCGACCAAGCAAGTCACAGATAATCAGAAGCGTTGCGCCAGCAAAGGCGATAATAGGCAAGGTACGTTTTAAATTATCGCCGTAACGCATAGCGACAAGATTAGGAATAATCAAACCAATAAATGGAATGCTCCCGACTGTGATAACTGTGGTCGCTATAGTCAGGGAAACCAGCACTAACCCTAAGATAACTAGGTTGAAATAACTCAGGCCTAGTGTGGTAGCCAAGCCTTCGCCCATTCCCACTATGGTAAAGCGCTGTGCATAAAGGTAGGTCAGTATGACCACGGGAAGGATCAGATAGATGATTTCGTAGTTGCCCTGCACGATTTTTGAAAAATCACCCAGCATCCATCCCTGCATACTCTGCATCATATTGTTTTGATAAGCATAAAGTTCCGCTATCGCACTGAGTACACTGCCAAACATAATCCCAATAATTGGAATGAGCACCGGACTCTTATACCGAATACCACGAATAATCAGAATAAAGGCTAAGCTCGCAAGCAGGCAAAAAACCAAAGCCCCCAACATTCTGGCGGTAACCCCCATACTCGGGGCATGAATAATTGAAATTAATATGCCTAGTTTGGCGGCATCAAGCCCGCCACAAGTAGCAGGTTCAACAAACTTGTTTTGCACAATCTGCTGTAATATCACGCCACAGACTGCGAGCCCGACACCTGAGCAAATCAAGGCAAAGAGCCGCGGCAGACGACTAGCAGATAACACCAACCAAACATCATCCGATAACGTCAGCATCTGCGCCACAGAGGCATACTTTGCGCCTAGCAGCAATGAGGCAAAACAAAGCACAAAAAAGCACGTCAGTGCATAAACCACCTTCACAAACTGATACTTCCTATACGCAATAAATCTTGTACTAATCTGCAGCCGCTATGAGGTTTTCATATCGACGCGCTATGTTTGAGCCTTATCAGATCCCCCTGCCTTTTGGGCATGGGTAACGGCAATACCCGCTAACACTAAGTCACGTTTTCGCTCCCACCATTTGCGAGCGCCCACCTTCATAATGTCTACCATCGCATTTATCTGCTCAGCTTTATCAGGGAGCTTGGTGGCTTCATCTTCCCAAATTGCGATAATTCGCTCTTTACGTGTCCGACCATCGGCTTCTGGTTTAGTGGTTGACCACCATCCCAAAAAGCACTCCCCCACCATGTCAACTAAGATATCAACGGCCAGCACTGCTTCATCGAGGGAGAAGCCTTTGCGTTGCAGCTTTTCGACCGATTCAGCAAAAGAACGTATACCCGATGACGGCGTAACACTGGCCTGATGGATAGACTCAGCGAGGCCAGGATGACGCTCATAGAGTGCCCAAATGGCATCGGTCAATATGATCAATTCGCTCCGCCAATCTGTGGCCGCTGGCGCTCGCCAGTCCAGCTCATTAATTGCAAGCTCAGCAGCAATGGAGATAACATCATTCCGACCTGCTACGTGATGGTAGAGGGAAGAATGATCGACCTTTAAATGCGCGGCTATAGCAGGGATGGTCGCTTGATCAACCCCAATCTCCAACGCAGCTCTGGCGATAGCCTCACGGGAAATACGGCTAGGTCTGCCACGCTGGCGTTTTTGAGTGGGTTGATCCGGTACTTGTGTCATATCGATAAGGTTTCCAAGGCAAAAAAGCCATTCTAACCGCTCTTGCTACCCGCTGCATGGCAATAGCCAATACCGCGGGTAGAATCTAGCCGCTAAAACTTCGCCCTAACGCCTACACCTATTTCTCGAGGTTCAAGTAAATATGCATCCACGCCTCCGGTACTTCTGTCAGCCATTTTTGCCACGGGTGCACGTTCATCCAGCAAATTGCGTGCATAAACAAAGGCTTCAAAATATTGGTTGATTTGATAGGAAGAATTCAGGTTTACCGTAGTGTAAGATCCCACTCTTAACTCTGGCTCATTGGTATCCGTTGAAAAGTATCCATCCGTATGGCGCACATCACCGCTCACTTTAATGGCGTCTGTGATTGAATAGTCAAACCCTATATTGAACATATATCCCGGCGCTTTACTAAACTCGTTGCCGACAAACTCCTCGCCACGGTAGTCATTAAATTCACTTATCTCAGTTTCAAGTAAACCCAGCCCACCATATAGGCTAAAACTATCGGCCACTTTAAAGTTCCAATCTAATTCAATCCCATAGCTCTGCGCTTCATCAGCATTAATAATGACAGAACCAAAGGGACGCCCATCGAGGTAATCAGTAACTGAACGTTGTGAATCCTTAAAGCGGGTGTAAAAGAGATTGCTATTTATGATCAAGCGTTGTTCAAGCAGATCGATACGGGTAAAAAGTTCATAGTTCCATGCCGATTCGGCATCGAATGTATAATATTCGCCGCCGCGGAAGTTAATGCCTGTGCCCCCAGGAATGTTACCTTCACTGATCATAGCGCCGACTAAGACGTTATCTGTCAGATCATAGGACAGGGCAACCTTAGGTAATAACGCCGTAAACGTTTCTTTATATTGATGGCGCACACCTGGGATGTAGCTGGCAATACCATCGTGGCTAATTTCATCAGACTGATAACGAAGAGCGCTGGTGAATGCCCACTTAGGTGAGAAGCGCCATATGACTTCACCGTAGGGGGCAAAACTGGTATGCCTCAGGTCTGCGTCGGCATTACCAAATACGTTGTTCAGCTTGTTGTTGGTTTTATCATCCCAGTAGAAGACACCGGCAACCCCACTAAACTCTGAACTTTTGTCACCAAAGTTCAGCCTTATATCATTCGAAAAGTTTTCATTATCTCGTTTTGCGATCCCTTGATAAGGTGCTGCGAAGCGATAATCAAACTGCCCTTCTGAATACTGCAGTTGGTTATGCAACTTCATCCCATTGTCGAACACATATTCAAGATCAAAAATCCCGACATGATTACTGACTTCTTGATTATCCTGAAAAATTGAACGATTTTCTAAGTCATCATAGGGTTCTGATACCACCTCGTTTCTGGGACGTTTAGCCTCAGTGGAGGAATAAGTCAGCATGGCGGAAAAGTTGCTGTATTTTTCGGGTTCCCATAGCAACTTCGCCCGTAGATTTTGGTTTTTAAACTCAAAATCTAAATCATGGGCAGTAAACTCTGGGTTAACGTAATCAACAAAGGTATCTCTAGCGCTGTAATCTGCGCTAATTCTTGCGGCAAAGTCATTACTTAGCGCACCGGACGCCATGACCGAAAAGCGCTGCTTATTCCGACTGCCATAAAGTGCTTGCGCTGCAAATTCTGGCGTATAAGTGGGGTTATGGGTATGGATGACTACGGCGCCAGCAATACTGTTGGCTCCTTGACTGGTCGTTTGCGGACCACGGTAGACTTCAATAGACGACACATCCCACACGCCTGCGGCACCTAAATCCAGTTCTGCGGGGCTCAGATATTTACCATCAACACTGATAGTTGCCCCAGGCACAGGCTTAGATAAGTAGGCATTACCCGCTGCAACAGGCCCTTTAGTATCCGTTCCGCGGATAATGGGCGCATCGGTATTTCCGGCATAAATTAAGTTTGGCGTACCGCCGAGAATTTCAGAAATCGTTGATTGGTCGGCATTTTTCCTCAACTGTTCTTCAGTGATCACTGTCACTGAGCTAGCCGTTTCTTTCAGCGTGCGCTCGATTTTCTGACCGTAAACTGTGATGACTTCAATATTTCCCGCTGCATCTTGTTGCTTGGATTGCTTATCCGGAGCAGTTCCACTGTCAGCAATAGTTGAGCCGGAAATAGCGCTAAGCCCCAGCGCAAGAGAACCGATAACCCACTTTGATTGTGGGTAAAACTTACCAAATCGGGGCATGTGTAATAACTCCTTATACGAAAGATTTGTTGCCAATGAGAATAGTTATCAATTATATTATCGCCACTCAAAACATTTATCAACACAATGTTGATAAATAAAAATGACCGCTTAATATGGTCGCCATCTCATGGCGGTTCAATTTTTATGAAACAAGGAATTTGGCTCGTGGATGTTCATTTGCCCATAAAATCTGGCACTCAGACTATTTTTTACTCTGCAATATCAAGACTTCATCGCTTCATTGGCCTTGTGTTAATCACACTTTCCAGACCGAAGCCCAGCCTGTTCCACTTCGATTTTTTAGGTGAACATTAAAATGCAGCGACTTTTCAGTCCCACTTCAACATTAGCCTTCGCCCTACGTCCGGCGATTCCCGCACTCACTTTCGGAATGCTGCTAGCGGTAGGTGCTGGCGTGACGACACTAGGTGCACTCTGGTGCATGATTCAACTTATTGCTGGTCATCACTCGCTATGGTTAGCGGGGGCGCTCATATTTGGGGTCGTGTCAGCGTTGCTATCAGCTGGCGCATCTTGGGTTAACCACAATGCTGAGGCGCAATTTTCTGGAAGATTAAGGCGTCATGTTGCAGCGCATCTTGTCAGGTTGCCACCAAGCACCTTGGCAAAATATAAGGGCGAAAAGTTAAAGCGATTAATGGTCGATGACATAGCGTCATTGCATCATATGATCGCGCATTTACCCTCAGAATTAGCGACCTTTATCATTGTCCCTGCCATCACTATTGGTTTGCTGATCTTAAGCGCTGGCTTAGTGGCATTACTTGCCCTTATACCAGGCCTAGTCGCAGCGCTTTTCTATTTGGTGGTGATCCCAAGGCTTGCAGCAAAACAGGGGGAAGCACGAGTCAATGTGATGGGAAATATCACTGCCGCGGTGGATGACTACGCCCGTGGTGCGCCTGTATTTCGCATTTATGGCGTACAAACGGGTGCTATGGCCGATTACCAAAAGGCAACGACACATTTTATTGGGGATATTCTTGAGCGGGTAAGCAAGGTATCAACTTCAGTCGCTGTGGCCACATCACTACTGCAGGCTGTCTGTACTTTTGCCATTGTCTATGCCATCGGGTATGAATGGCCGCCAGAAAACCTTGCTGCAGCCTTGTTCTTCAGTCTGGCCATAGTCACGCCAGCCCTAAAGCTCGGGCATGGGCTTGATTATCTTGCCACGGGCCGCGCTGCCGCTCAGCGGCTAACGGATTTTCTTGAGCAGTCGAGAGTTCCTGTTGGTAACGGCAATATTGAGCTTAATGCAAATATGCAGCTCACCCTCACGAATGTTGTGCCTTCACTGTCTACAAGCAATCAATCTGTGCCCATTAACTATCAATTTAGATCTGGCAGAGTCACGGCAGTTACAGGGATCAGTGGTATTGGCAAATCCACATTACTGCGTTTATTAGCTGGCATGGAGCTGCTAAATACCGGAGATATTCGACTTGCTGGTATTGCACTCAATGAGATGGATGAAGCCTCGATTAATCGCGCGATCATGCTATTACCGCAAGGTGCGGGACTACTGGCAACCTCCATCGCCGACAATCTCGCGCTCACCGCACCTTATGCCACGGATGACGATTACTTAGCAGCATTACACTGCGCGCAATTGGATAAACCCTTAACTACTCATGCAAGCGCGCTCTCTGGCGGTGAAATACAACGCGTTAATCTTGCTCGTGTATTTCTTTCACCCGCTAGGGTGATATTGCTTGATGAACCCACATCGGCCCTAGACAGCGAAACGGCATTTAACGTGTTCACAGCGCTACGCCATCACGCAAAAACAAACCACAAAACGATTGTGATGGTCACCCATGACTTAACGCTTGCCGAGCTGGCGGATGACAAGCTCACACTCAAGCATCATCACAGGGAAGGAGAAGGCCAATGATAAATCGTCCCCAAAATTACGCAGCCATAAAGCACTTAATACCTGTTGCCTGCGGTTGGGCTGTGACGGCCATATTGGAAGCGGCATGCTACATTCAACTGGCTTTAGCCATTATTGAGCAGCAATCACCGCAAAAAGTGCTATCGATTGCTGCAATAACCATACTCACCACAATACTGGCTTCGCGTTCAGGTTTTTGGGCTGGCGCAAGGCTGGCCAATGCGCTCTACAGTGCCTTAGGCACGACCATGCAACAAGCTAAACTCTCTTGGTTTACACCGAGTGTCAGGACACTACTCATAGAAACTGTCTCTCGAAGTATTCCTGGCTTTATGAGTATTCCGGCACATCAATTTCAGGTATTTATTCATGCACCGCTTATTCCGCTCTGCATTACCTTTGGCATAGGATTGATCGGTGGCATACCACTGGTACTGATGTTGGCTAGCTTGTTGCTCGTGTCATTTGTGATTCAGAGTATGGCGCAACGAGCCCTTGCCCGCGCAGATATGGACCGAAACAACACTGAATTGGCAGCAGATCAGTCAACTCTTGAACTGATCGACCACCTAGAGTTACTGCGCACAGCAGCAGGATATAGCGGCGCAACAACACGGTTAGAGCAAAACTGGCAGGCGCAAGAAATCGCACTGGGTCGAACTAATCGCGCCGCCGCTATAGCGACATTACTGTCGGCTATCGCCAGCTTTTTACCTATTGCCGGCATGGCTGTCTATCTCGTGTTATCAGGCGTAAACAATACGACAATGCTGCTCGCAGTCTTGATGTTGACCATGCGCGCATCAGCGCCACTTGAGACTCTCGCCGTGGCGGCAATAAGCATTAATGATCAGTTAGCGGCTATTAAACACTATCGACAAGCGACTAATGCGCCAACGCTCAAAGAGCCAAGCCAAGCGCAACAAAAGACACCGAACAATCATACAATCGAACTGAATAACGTAACATTTCCCCCTGCGGTGCAAAATATCAATGCCACTATCGAATCAGGTGAACGCGTGCTGATTTGTGGCCCGAGCGGTTCAGGTAAAACCAGCTTACTTAAGCTATTGATGCGCTTTGATGATCCCACCCTAGGCCTGATCACTTTGGGCAAGGTGCCGCTCACGTCAGTTCCCGCAACTGAACTTGCCCGCTTTTTCGCCTATGTGCCGCAGGATCCACTCATCTTTACAGGCACCATTGCCAGTAACATTCGTATTGGTAACCCTGATGCCGACGATCAAGCCGTAGATAAAGCGGCACGCCAAGTGGCTCTGAATGAAGTATTAGACAGATCAGAACTGGGCATTTACCAAGAAGTCGGCCTACAAGGCGCAGGGTTATCGGGAGGGGAACGCCAAAGGCTTGCCTTAGCACGAGCGCTTATCAAAAATGCGCCGATTCTGATAATGGATGAGGCCACCTCGGCATTGGATGAAGAGACAGAAAAGCGTGTAGCCAAGGCTATTTGCGAACAGAGTTGTACATTGGTTTTAGTTTCGCATCGAAACCAATCACTTTGGCAGCCAACCAAGATAATAGAATTTCATCAATCAGTTGCCTCAAAGTAGGATCGGCTTTCTACGCATTAAAAAACTGAATTACAGATGTCTTACACAGATTATAGTGATTAATTTGTCGTTACTGACCACATCTCAATGAGTTATATACTGCAGCCGAAATGACATGAATCATTTCGACTGCAGTTATTATTCGTGCAAAGAAGATGAGCATTACTGTAGAACCGACCAAGCCTTGTTGGCATAACGCTCACTGAATCAAAGCATAAATACTCGAGCTTCCTCTCGCTTTTGAGCTTTAAAATCCCTCAAATTATCAGCTACCCGTTAATAAACTAGTAACCATATTTTACGACAGGGTGCCAATTTTTATTAACATCCTCTTCAATAAACTTTTGTTTTTCTTTGATTAAATCCGATTCAACTAACCCTATCGCTTGATGGGCCTTTTCCTTAGTACTGATATCTGGATAACTAACTTGAGTCACGTTAAGTTGCTTCAATATTCCAGCGAGCAGATGACGTGCTTCGTTCGCTTGTTCGATAGCTTTATCTAAAAGCTGCTTACCTTCTTGTGGATTATGTGCATACAAACCATGTGAAGACATGGCAAAGTCCCAGCGCCACTGACTGTGTCGTATCGCCATAATGGGCTCATTCATATTCTCCCATTTAGCACCTGCATCCCATGCCGCTTTGGCTTCATAGTGGGCCTTGACGAGCAGAGCTTCAACTTCGCGGGCTTTGGTCTCAATCGTTAATTTATTGGCCGCGAGCTTGGTTTCAATTTTGGTTTTACTGCTATGGCAGCCACTGCAACTGTTATCAAAATGCGGTAAGGCTTTATCAACTTTATGGCTAGTAAATTCAACACCTTTTGCATCCTGCTGGGTTGGCATATGACAGGTAATGCAAGTGACACCGACTTCGGCATGTTTACTGCGACTCCAGTGTTCAAACTCAGGATGACGTGCTTTGAGTATGGGCGTTTTCGAAAGAGGATGGATCCATTCGAAGAAGCGGCGAGTGTCATAATATTTTTCAATATCGTCGGCTGTGCTGCCAAAAATCCAGGGAATATTTACAACATTACTTTTTTCTGGACGGAAATAGTAAGTGACATGACATTGACCACATACCTGCGCACCTTGCATATCGGTATCTTGTTTATCGAATGGCAGGTGAATTTTAGCCATAGCCTCTTGGGCATGGGGGCGAGGTAAAGTTAACTTATTAGTGCCAGATTCATGGCAATCGCTGCAATACACTACGCTTTGGATCTCTTTGCCCAGATCGGTAAAGTTTTTAGCGGAGTATCCTTCAAATCCTAGTTGTTCAATCAATCTAGGGGCATCCGGTGTCTTGCAGGTCCAACAACTAGCGGATAATCCTTTCTCTCCTGCCTTAGGGGGGACACCTGTTCGTAAAGTATGCGTCACATCAGCAACGGCAAAATGATGCCCACGTGGGCTATGGTACTCTTTGGCATAGGAAGATCCTGCCCAGAGTATGATGCTGGCGGGATAATTGGCGAGCATATCTTCGCGTTCAACTTGTTCAGAGGTGGCTTGCCAAGATTGATATTGGTTAGGGTATTTTTGTTGATTGCTAGTATCGGAAGCCGCTACAGATGTACATATAGTTATGACGAGCAAGCAAATCATTTTTAGCAATGTAACTGTTTTTAAATAAATTTTCACTTTGTATCCTTTTGTCCTAACATCAATATTAACCTGGGCGCCCATCGATACGGGGGCGAGAGAGTATCGGCAAGTAGTGCCATACAAACAGTGCAAATGCGATAAACCAGCAACTGCCAGCCAACCATAACCAGACTTGGGTGTGGGCCGGAAACCAGATGGGCATTAGCGCCCTGAGCAGTGCCGCTAACGGTAGGCAAATAAATGCCAAGATCATCTTAGGGCCCTCATAAATATTTCGACTTGTGTGCCCGAGTGACACTCTGGAAATCATCGAAAGACACAGGGTAGCCATACAACCAATAGCAAATAGGTGAAGCAGACTGCGATAGGCATATTCATTATCGAGATACCAACTCATGGCTAACAGGCAAAGAGGCAACATTAAATAGGCAAGATGCAAGGACCACAGCATAGGTTCTTTCAGTGTTTTATGGGGTAACCAGCGTGCAAATCGGACCAGCTGCAAGAGCCCCGCAATGAGCAGTAAGCCTCGCTCGACTTCCAGAGGTATAAGGTGGATGAGTGATTGAATGACAAGCAAGATCATCGTCAGGATCATCGGGTATTCAATCCAAGTTAAGGGATCTGCTTTAGTGGCCTTAATGCGCATCGCGGTAAAGAATGGAATCACACGCCCACCGACTATGGTGATAAGTAAGGCTAACCACCATAACATCGCCTGCCAGATCTGGTTGGCAAGGATAAAATCACGTTCAAATAAAGCGTAATAGCTGACATTGTTAATCACGAGTGCGGCAAACAACATGATCGGAAAACCAATATTGCGCCATTGCTTCACCTTATAAATGCAGCGCCATAGGGTAAGGCTTGCCATACCAAGGAACAATGAATCAAACAAGGCGGGCAAAATGAGCGGAACCTGCATTGGAAGTAAGAGTAATAATCGTGCCAGTAACCAGCAGCTAAAGGTCAATGCGAGTGGCCATCCCTTTAATGTGGGTTGGTTGGTCCAATTTTGCACGGCTGTCAGCAAAAATCCACACACAATTGCCATAGCGAAACCGAACAACATTTCATGTGGATGCCACCATAGCGGCAATATCTTGATCCAAAAAGATGAAGGGAAAAAGCTATATTGGGGAGTAAACCAAGTTAATAGCCACAAAGGGATATATAGCGCAGCTAATATTGCTCCCCCAAGGAAAAAAGGTCTAAAGCCTAAGCGCCATAACGCGTGAGTACGTTCGGTTTGTGTAGGATCATCAATATTTAGCATAGTTGTTAGCCGAGTAGCAGAACGATGATGAACACACTTAAGATGCATTCAATATGGGCCTTATATTGTACTGTTATGACCTTCAATTCAAACTAAATCTTAGATTTTGGAACTAAGATCCCAAAGATGAACAAAAAATAAAGTGTCATGGAATACTCATTTCTGACGGCTAATAGGCTTGATCAATGTACTGCGGGTTCATGATGGACAAAGGTTCGATGCAAACTTTTACACAGGTAACGGCACAAACAGTCACACATTGGTAAATTTTAGATGGGAGAAATACCGTTTTGATTTAAATAACCGTGGCTTTGATTGGCCTATCTTATTTCGAACACAGCCAAGACTTTGATAGCACAGGCAGCTCAATTTATAACGGCGATAACAGTTGCAGATGATTATGTGGTAACTCGCTTTAGCATCGATTATCAGGCTAGAAACTGGCGGATTAGTGACTTCGCCAACAACCTATTTGATGAACAAGCATTGACAGGAAATAACCTACAAGTCGCAGTTATGTGGAGGGTTACGACAAAAAAATGGAAATAGTACCGGCAATTGGTAGCGTTAAAAAATGGCGAGTTATTCAATCCAAGCAAAATCATTTTTTACGCTTTATTCAACACAAAATAAAACGGCCCGCATATTTCTATGCAAGCCGTTGTTTTATTTGGCAGGGGTGGCAGGACTCGAACCCGCAACCATCGGTTTTGGAGACCGCTGTTCTACCAATTGGAACTACACCCCTGTTGACGTGGGGCATTATGCTAAAAGCACTTCCAAAGGTAAAGTACTTTTTATGGCAAAACTCATTAACTGAAGGTTTTTCAAACAAGTTAGGCTATTGCAGTTGATTTAACTGCCACTGAGATTAAAAAGCCATCGCATATTAGCGATATGACGTAGTAGATACTTAGTTTAGAGCCCATAGGTTAATAGTAACTCGACTAAATGATCCCACAACAAATCAGTTTGATGACGTCGAATAAGTGTGCCGTTTCGGCCATTTTGAGGTGCTTAAGGGTTAAAGACGCGCATTTATCGAAAAAAGATCTGAGTTCGATTTATAAAATCGGCGTTTTATAGTATAAGCATCGTCAATTTCATACACAGCTCGACGGAACCACTCATGTCTGACAAATTTTTCTTCAAGGGTCGTAAAACCCCTAAGCCAAAGCACGAAAGCTATGGCTACAACACTAAACGTGCCGCTAAACCGGGTACAGAAGCATTACCATTACAATTAATTGTTGCCGACGAAGCGCGTAAACTCGAAGTTGCCGCGATTGTTGCCGAACACCAGCTGTTCGCCAATATCGAAGTCAATGCCGACGTCGCTGAAGATATTGTTGAATTAGAAGGTTTATTAAATAAGCCTAAGACCACGACTTTCGAGAAAAAACCGAATCGTAACGAGCCTTGCGTGTGTGGTAGCGGTCAAAAATTCAAGAAGTGCTGCGGCAAGTAAGCGCTTTCATCAGCGTGATATAGATAGGGACTTTTGCTGTAACGCTTTTGTGCGTCGGGAATCGCCCCTTTTCTCCCCTCTTTTTAATTTCTCTCCCCAAAGCCAATTAATCTTCCAACTTTGAGATAAAAATCCGCTGCAAATCGTTATTCCATAGCTGAATAATTTTGCGGGTCTTTTCTTTATTCCAAAAACATTTACCAAATAAAATTAAACCAGCGCCTTCAAAGCAGCGTTTATCTTCTATTTCAAATTGCGCTAATAATGGTTGCTTTATCCCATCGATAGGAATGCCGATATCTTTACTGTCGGCGGGGTTAAGCCAGCTCATCGTCGGGTCAGTGTGGGATATCGTGCCCCAATACATGTGGGGTTTATTGTCGCTTGGGTCCGCATCGGCAAAATTGACAAACAGGTTCTTCGCCCGCCAACGGTATTTTCGCTCAGCGTCTGTGTATACCCAGAGATCCGATTTCGCCAAATCTGTGCCGCGCAATAAACTGTGGAGTAACTTTTCGAGCCCTTGGCTGGGCACTCGTTTTTCAGTGGTATGTCCAGCTGTGTTAACTTGGTAGCCTGTTTTCGACTCTTGTATCCGATCATCCACTGACGATGCAACAGACGCTTTCGATGACTCAGGCATAGAGGACAATTTAGGCGTTGGCTCAGTCTTGCTGCTTAATACCTGTGCAGTCGAAACTTTGTTTGCAGGTGAATGGCGACGAGGTTTACGACTAAAATCGATCATTAAAGCATCGGCGTCCACCAACTGTTGCTGCACTTCGATGGCATCTTGCTCCTCACGGGACTTTTGTGCCGAAGGTTTAAATTCAATGCAATCAGCTTGATGATATCGCGAGCCAAAACAAGCTGCTTTACCGTCTTTTGAGGCTTTACGGAAATATGCTTTACCACCGCAGGCGGGGCAAATTAACCATTGCCGCAAACGCTCGATATCCTCATCGGGTAATTGTTGAAACTTAAAAACACTATAAGTCGTTCTCGCAATTAAATGATCCTCTGTTTCGAGTTCACAAATAGCATCTAACATAGTGTTCTCCTTTATTTTCAACTGCTGGCAATAACGCTATCTATGCCCAAGCATTAATCCCAAAAGTGATAACACTTAACAGAAGCAAGATGCCAAATACGCGGTAAATCAAACCTAAAGTACTGGTGCCTTGCGAGCTCGCATCCGAATGTAATGACATGATTTTAACTTTTGCGGCATCTTGGGTTTTGTGTTTCATTCGGCATCCTTAAAATATTTCGCCAATGGCATTATCAAACTTGAAGGAATTAATAATGCGGCTTTTGCGGCACTTGATGCATGATAAAAGGGTGTCAACTGAGATATTAACGCGTTGAAGCATTTGAGTGCGGCCAAGGCATCGGCGGCAGCATAATGAATTTGCGCACTGGATAAAGGCACGTACTGCCAATTCGATAAGGTGACTTTTTTAGGTTTGTCGATACGAGCACCCAAAAGCGCCGCAACTAATTGGCGCGTCCCCATTTCCTTCTCCGCTCCAAGTTGAGCCAGTGCCCAATTTAAATCTAATGTTGAGGCGACATTAATGCCCCATTGCCGCCTGAGAGCGTGTGCATCACTGCGTAAACCAACCCCGACTTTGAGTATGGTTTCATCTTCTAATAAGGCTTTTAACTGGGTGAATTGCTCACCCAAAATGGCATGCTGAAATAAATAACAGGTATCCACTGTCGCGATTTGGATAAGACTCAAGGGGTGTTGCACGCCGCGCTCAAAGCTTGCACGGGTTTCAGTATCAAAACCTAAGACTTGCTCAACCTGTAATCGCGCGACAACCGCATCGAACTCCGACGGCTCAACTACCTCGATGCGGACATGTTGAAATTCAAAAGCTGCTAACGCTGCAAGTTCAATATCATCAATACGTGTAGTCAAAGCGATACGTTGCTGCAGCCACAAATATGCCCACTGACGCTGCGCTTGAAGTTGAGTTTTAGCTTTAATTGCATTTTCAGCCTCGGCCGATACCTGCTCACTTTTCTGCAGCTCGGTCAAGGCATTGAGGTTATCAAGATAAGCCGTGCCAGCAGCATCCATTGCCGCCATTAACCCATCGGCATCTTTGCCAAACTCTTTACGTAACCAAGCCAACTTACTCGGGGAGACACAGTACTTCATTAACTTCATCGTGCTCATCCTTGATGGTTGATGCGCGCAGCTAGTTAACTACGCAATTTCTGTATTCCTGTCATCGCAATAAGTGCAACAGCGCCAGCAACGACACCAAATAAGCCATTAAGAATACTTGGCGTCAGCACAGCAAACACAGGCCCAACAACACCAATGGCAGCAACCGCTTGTTCAGCATGGTGGATTTGCTCGCCGACTAGGTGTAGGCCATGAGTTAAAATCCCACCGCCCACCATAAACATGGCTGCCGTGCCAATAATCGTTAAACTTTTCATTAATACGGGAGCTGCACTCAATAAACCAAAACCTAATTTACGGTTCATTTGAGTTAATACAGAGGCACCTTCACGTTGACTCAAGTACAAACCCGCATCATCCATTTTCACAATCGCCGCCACTAAGCCATACACGCCTATGGTCATGACTATCCCAATGACAGCTAACGTAAAAAACTGTGTCGATAGCGATTTGTCCGCCACGATACCAAGGGTAATGGCAATAATTTCCGCCGATAACACAAAGTCGGTACGAATCGCCCCTTTGACTTTTTCGGCCTCGTAGGCGGCGAAATCTTTAATCTCAGGTAACTCATTCTCTACTTGGGTTTCGTGTTGTTGCAGGCCTTTTCTATGGCTATAGCTGTGATGCAGTTTTTCAAACCCTTCGTAGCATAAAAACAGTCCACCAAACATTAATAAAGGGGTGACAGCCCAGGGAATAAAAGCACTGATAAGCATTGCTGCTGGCACTAAAATCAACTTATTACGGAATGATCCCTTGGCCACCGCCCACACTACGGGTAATTCACGATCGGCGCTTACGCCCGTCACTTGCTGGGCATTGAGGGCTAAATCATCCCCCAGTACACCCGCGGTTTTCTTTGCCGCCACTTTACTCATTACCGCTACGTCATCCAAAATCGATGCGATATCGTCGAGTAAGGTTAATAAACTCGCGCCTGCCATGCTAAATCCTCAATAAATCATTCTACTTTTGCCATAGTAGCTTAGTTAGATTAGTTGCGTATAGCGAAATGCTTTCCAACTTAACTGCTTAAGTTACTTACGTTATTGGGACTGCTTGCTAATGTGAAAATGCCAGCAATCTAGATCACACCCACGGTGGAATTGCGCCACATTATTTATCGGAAAAGAGTATACTAAGCCCAGAATTTTTTACTCATTTGCCGTTACAGGATGTCAACATGACTCAAGATGAAATGAAAAAAGCTGCCGGTTGGGCCGCACTTAAGTACGTTGAAAAAGACAGCATTGTTGGTGTTGGTACGGGTTCGACTGTGAATCACTTTATCGATGCACTGGCGACCATGAAAGCCGATATCGAAGGCGCAGTCTCTAGCTCTGAGGCATCAACTCAGAAAATGAAAGCGCTGGGTATTCCCGTTTATGACTTAAACAGCGTCGATCGTTTATCTGTCTATGTGGACGGAGCCGATGAAATCAACGACCGTATGGATATGATCAAAGGCGGCGGCGCGGCATTAACTCGCGAGAAAATTGTCGCGGCAGTGGCTGAGAAGTTTATCTGTATCGTGGACAACACTAAGCAAGTCGACATACTAGGCGAATTTCCACTACCCGTAGAAGTCATTCCGATGGCACGCTCTTATGTGGCGCGTCAACTCGTTAAACTTGGCGGCGATCCTGTGTACCGTGAAGGCGTTGTGACCGATAACGGCAACGTGATCCTCGATGTGTACAATCTTAAGATCCTTAATCCAAAAGAATTAGAAAGTCAGATCAATGAGATAGTCGGTGTAGTGACTAACGGTCTGTTTGCCAAACGCGGTGCGGATGTGTTACTCGTTGGCACCCCTGATGGCGTAAAAACCTTTACCGCCAAATAAGTTAAGCGTTAACACTCACATCCCAGTCACACGGCTGCAGATGTAAAAAACACTGTCAAAATACACTGTAAAAATGCCAGCCACTTTATTCAAAGGGCTGGCATTTTTTATGGTTCTTTTTAGGGTTCAATGTTATCTGACTCAGCAGCCCATCGCAGACAGCTTATATCAAACGCTTGGCTTACCAAGCTCTGGCAACTAGACCTTTTAAGTAGAATCCTTCTGGGAAGGCGCTACCGATAGGGTGATCGCTCGCTTGGCTTAAGCGTTCAATAAACTGGATTTCACGTTTCGCATCGAGCGCGGCATCGGCCACGATTTTTTGGAACAGATCCGCAGGCATTAATCCTGAGCAAGAGAAGGTCAATAACACGCCGCCCGGATTCAATAACTGCAATGCAATCATGTTGATGTCTTTATAACCACGGCAAGCCCCGTTTAACTGTGCCTTGTTATCGGCAAACTTAGGCGGGTCGAGCACAATCACATCAAAGGTTTTGCCTTCATCACGGTACTGGCGCAACAACTTGAACACATCGGCTTCGTTGTAATGCACATTGTCATCACTCAAACCGTTCACTTGCATATTGAGGCGCGCTGTCGCCAAGGCTAGAGAAGACACATCGACGTTTTCAATACTGGCAGCACCTGCTTTCGCAGCGTACAGACCAAAAGTCCCTGTGTAGCAAAAACAGTTCAATACCGATTTATCTTTGACAAAACGGGCGGCAATGGCGCGGTTATCA
Organism: Shewanella sp. SM29; assembly: GCF_025654245.1. Classification (NCBI taxonomy): domain Bacteria; kingdom Pseudomonadati; phylum Pseudomonadota; class Gammaproteobacteria; order Alteromonadales; family Shewanellaceae; genus Shewanella; species Shewanella sp. SM29. The sequence continues at coordinate 55,069 of NZ_JAKKRN010000001.1, read as the reverse complement.
CGTTGATCGAGATAGAAACCTGTCTTATGGCCTTTAATCACATCGACGGCGATCTTGATGCCGTTTTCTTCGATAATCACTGGCATTTCTGGCAGAGTGCCGTGCAGTAAACCCGTAACAGGCAGCAGGCCTTCTTTCTTACGGGAATCCACATCGGAACGCTCATAGATAGCACAATCTGGATATTGCTCAGCCAATAGCTCGACTAAGGTATCGCGCCATAAATCAGCACCTGTGCTCAGTAACTGGCACACCAACACATTGGCATATCTGTCGATGGTGATCCCAGGTAAACCATCGGACTCAGCAGCCACTAAACGGTAACCCGTTAAGCCTTGCTCGCGGATTAAATCGTTACGGCCGATTTGCGCCCGCTGTAAACGTCTAGCAAAAAACGCGCGATCAATTTCCTCTTCGCGATCGAAAGTCCAAATCCGCACTTGAATTTGCGACTCAGGCGACCAAGCACCACGACCTAACCAATGACCATCATGCGCGACCACATCGACTGTCTCACCCGCTTCAGGTTTTCCCTTAATGTTATGAATAGCATTGGAAAATACCCAAGGATGGCGACGCTCGAGTGACTTCTCGCGGCCGGGTTTAAGTTTGATTCTGATAGCCATAGTTGCCTTTAAAAATAGGGCCGCCACTAAAAAAGGGCTGCTGTCTAAAAATGGGAAACGGATGATATACCCAATGCCACCTAAGTGCGAGTACCGAACACGCCGAAGCGCTTATTTACCATCATCCACGGGTGGCCGATCATACCTTATTTTAACGGTTAATTCTGAATGATATTCATGCGAAATGATGTAGGAATGGTTAATGACACAACGCTAACAAAACCGTAGCGAAAAGATGCCTGCACGATAAAGACAACTGACATGATTTGAAATAAGACGAATTAATCAGTAAACACGAGAACTTAGCTACGTAGCGCTAACTCAACAATGACGGGCGCATGGTCAGTACTGTAGGCGTCGCGTTCATATTCAGGTCTGACTAAGTGTCTATCGCAGGTCTGATAATCTACGACTTGCGCTAAACTGCGGCCATGGCTCGCATCAAACTCACTCGAAAGCAAAATATAATCCAGCACTGAACCTTTAGGGCCATAGTAATGGGTCGCCGCTCTGTGTTCCCTATGGTAAGCGGTATTGCCAGTCAAACTGTCCCTCAAGTTCGCTTCAATAAATAACTCATAGGCATCCTTAAGTTGATACTGAGCAAACACCGCCGCTAACGCCGCATCAGATAAATGCCCAAGGCCAGCGGCTTTAATGTCATTACTGTGAATGCTCTCACCCTGTATCGTTAACGCATCTAAGGCGCCCATTGTCAGACTGTCATTAAAGTCCCCCATCACGATAACGGGATGTTTAGACTCTTGCCTGCGTACCAATATGCCATTGAATAATAACGCAGCTTCCGCGCCGCGCTGCATGGTGGATGCCCAGCGGCCTAAGGCTTGCTCTGTGAGTAGTTGGGTTTCTGAATGCAGTTTCATGCTCGCTGCGGGAGCCAAGTTATCTAACCCAAGTGGCTGATGTTCGAGAGGTTGATGTTCAAGGGACTGATGTTCAAATAGCTTAGGCTCGAGCGCTAATCCGGCACGTTTTGACTTAAAGTGCACCACATAATAGTCACACTTGCCGATGTGTGGCACTTCAACGGTTGCGCGCAGCACCTTACGGCTAAAGGCAAATTCACTCGATAATCCCATGGCAGCCACTAAACGCGCATCAGGTTCGACACTGCTAATTTCCACTATGGGATAACGGGAGGCAAGCGCGACCACAGGGCTACGATAAATGTAATCACTGATAAGAGTTGGCTCATCAACGACCGCAAAATACCCTAGACCTTGCTCGCTGGCGATTCGTTTGAGCGGTTCAGGGCTAAACACTTCTTGAAATCCCACAATATCGAGCTGGCGATGTACGAGAAACTCACTCAACCACTGACACTTTTTCTGCCATTGCCCATGGCTATAGATATTTTCAAAATCATAGTAAGCCAAAGGCGGCTCAATAAAGTTAAACAGATTGATACTGGCGATCTTGATATTCGCGGTGCACTTATGATCGATAGGTGCAGCCATTGATTCCAACTCATCGATATTGTGTGCCACAGCTTAATCCCCCCAAATCTGAATACAGCAAACTCTCTTAATCTGACTTAATCTGACTTAATCTGAGTGAGCACAATGACTCACCGCAGGCACGACAAGGGTATACCCGAAGTGCACTAATACCAAATCCCCATTATGGATAAAGTGTTAACTCATCTCTGGCGACTCAAACACAGCTTACTGAGATAAGTCATACCGTTAAAAACCACAATTCAATATCACAGTTAAATCCGACAACAAAAATCAACCGCTACCAGCCAAAAAACAAACAATTACACAACAATGATTAGTGCACAAAACCATCAGCACTCCCAACAAAATCACGCAAGCCCAAGAATGATCATAAAATTAACTTTTCCTCAAAGTGTAAATTCAAACAAAAACATATGTAACAACATGTGCGGTTGACTTTACATTTCAGTCCCTTAGAATGTGGCGACTTTAATCATTGCGGAGACCCACTGTGGGCACACACATAAGCGACAGTAGATGCCCTGTCCAAAAGACAGGATTTAACGCCTAGCACTAGCCCGCAATATTTGCTGCTACCTGCTAAGCAGGGTAGTAGTGTGAACCATTCTTCACTCAGCCTCCCCCAAAATATCAATCACAGACAATAAGCCTGAGCCTATGGCTGCGCTTTAGCAATTCCAGCATTTTGCTGGGATTCAGTTATGTGTATTTATTGCATCTCAAAGCAAGTTTTTTGCCTCAGTGGACTTCGTTTTCCCTATGGATTTACACCTATGGGTTTACATCTGAGGAGCCTAAATATGGCTTACATAAACAACACATCAATTTTGCGATCTTTATCCTGTGCAAGTATCAGCTTGTACTACAGCATGAGTGCGGCGGCATCCCATCTCGAAGTAGATGATCCGGCCCTCGCGGAGCGCTGTGAATTAGAAATGGGCTGGCAACAACCTAGGTCGGATCATGCTCGCCCACAATTAAACGCGGCCACGACTTGCAGCCGCAATCAATGGGAATGGCATTTAGGATTAGCGTCCAATGCCAATGACGATATTCGTGAGGAGCAAGCAGAGGTCGGCATTAAGCTACCACTCAACGTAAACTCCCACTCAGATCCAGAGCAGCAACAGGATGATTGGCACAGCGCACTGGTGATTAACTTGCAGAAAAACCTCGATGCCAGTAACGAATTAGCCACCGAAGTCTTCGGCATTTTTGGCAAAACCTTAGGCGATTCTGATGTCAGTCTCTATGCCAATGTAGGTTTTACCCATGAGTTTAATCAATCAACCCAATTGCTTGTGGGTATCGCGGCGGCGTATGAACTCAGTAGTCACCATCGCGTGATAGCTGAGATTTATCAAAAAGAATTGAGCGAGACTACCTATCAGTTCGCTTATCAACACACACCGCAACAACAGCTACAGCTGGAATTGAGCTTAGGCAATGCCCTTCGTGGCAACGCGCTGCAACTTGGCGCAGACATCACCTTTTACTTTGGTCACTAGATCGTTGAGAGAATGAACTATGAACATGAATAACAGCACAAACAACACTAAAAAAATCATCCATAACCTGCAAATGATTATCGAGCAACGCAGTGCCAGCGCCATGGCTGAATTAGCCGAAAAACGCCACCCTGCCGATATTGCAGCCGTATTTAACGTCTTTAATCAAGCTCAACAAGTCCTATTATTGCAACTGGCCTCACCTAAGGTTTGCGCCAATTTGTTTCGCTATCTGACCGATGAATTGCAGGCGAGCTTAGTACAGCAATTAGATAAAACTACGCTATCTGCGCTGCTGGTTCACATGGCAGCAGATGAACGTGCCGACCTCTATAATCTGCTCGATGAAGCCCAGCAAGCGGCAATTTTACCTGCGCTAGCATTGGCCAAATGGGAAGATATGCGCACCCTCGCCGCCTATGATAAAGCTAAAGTCGGCGCGGTCATGACTTCGGATTACACCTTGCTCAATAGCCGCCATACTGCGGCAGAAGCCATCGATACTCTGCGTACTGAAGCGGCTGATAAAGAAACGATTTATCAAACCTATGTGGTGGATATGTTAGGCCGCTTAATAGGAACTGTATCTTTAAGGCAGTTATTGCTGGCGCAACCGCACGAGCGAGTGGTCGACTTTATGAAACCCGACCCCGTCGCGCTCGATGCCAATGCCTTTCGCGAAGAAGCGGTGCAGATGATCGCCCATTACGACTTAATGGCGCTGCCAGTAGTCAATGGCAAAGGCCAGCTCGTCGGTATCGTCACCTATGATGATGCTATGGATATCGCCAGCTCACAGGCGGATCTTGAGTTCACAAAAACTGCGGCCATCGGCAATATTGACCATAACCTTAAGACCGCCAGCATAGGCTTACTCTACCGCAAGCGCGTGGTTTGGCTGGTGATTTTGGTCTTTGGTAATATCTTCTCAGGGGCCGGTATCGCCTTCTTCGAAGACACGATTGCCAGTTATGTCTCTTTAGTCTTCTTCCTGCCGCTACTGATCGATAGCGGCGGTAATGCGGGATCACAATCGGCGACCTTAATGGTACGTGGCTTAGCCACAGGGGAAGTGGTTCTCAAGGATTGGTTATCTATGCTAGGGCGCGAGTTATTTGTCGCCGGATTATTAGGAGCCAGCATGGCAGCGGCAGTGTCCTTGCTAGGATTTTGGCGCGGCGGACCTGAAATCGCGCTGGTTGTGGCACTCACAATGCAAATTGTGGTGATTATTGGCAGCTTGATTGGTATGTCTCTGCCTTTCTTACTGAGCAAGTTAAAGATGGACCCTGCGGCCGCTAGTGCGCCACTCATCACCTCCATCGCCGATATCATAGGTGTACTCGTGTATTTCAGCATAGCCACAGTGGTGCTCGACTTACCTATGCCATAGGCCTAAGACCTAAGACCTCAAAGTGAACCAAGCTAAGTTAACCTTAGCGTGGTTCACTTATCATTCGATAGTACTAACCCATTTATGACAAAGCATAAAAGCTTCAATAACCTTAAAAAAATTAAGAATAAAGCTTAAAGATCAGTTAATATTTCCATACCTGAATCGTTTTACTTTTTATTAACATTGCAGTATTTACCGCTGAGCCCAGTCACAGTAAGTCGATAAGCAATAGTGATAGTCCTAGCGACTTGAGAGGTTTTATATGTGGTTTAATTCCCAGCTCAAAGCTGAAAACCAGGCGCTAAAAGAGCGACTCATCCAACTAGAACGCCAACACCAAAATGAAATAGATGAACTGCGTGGCATGATCCGTGAAAATGAGACTATGCAGCAACAGTCGCGCCAAAATGCAGACCACTACACTGAAGTGATCGCCTGCCAAAACCTAGGCGGAGATATGCTTAATGCCGTGCGCGAAGGCTTAGCCAGCAGTGCCGAATTACTCTCTGCGGAAAAAGAATCACTGTCTGAACTCAATCACGTTTTTGATCAAACCCGTGTGGCCATTGCCAATTTAGGCACTAGAGCAACTTATATTAATGATCAAGCATCGAACAGCATGAAAGCTGTCACAGAACTCGATGCTACGACCTCTTCAATCAATCAATTTGTCGCGGCTATTCAAGGAATTTCAGAACAAACAAACTTGCTGGCATTGAACGCCGCCATTGAAGCCGCCCGTGCAGGCGAAGCGGGACGGGGGTTTGCCGTGGTGGCCGATGAAGTGCGCCAGCTTGCAAGCAAAGCCCATGAAGCCAGTAGCCATATTGAAAAACTCGTAAAACAAATCGTCGCGCAAGCGGCTGAGATTAAAGAAATTGTTCATAATAATCAAAGTAGTGCCGTTGATGTAGCCACCTCCTCAACCCAAATTGGCCAAGTCGTTGAAGATGTCCTGCAACGCTCAAAACAAATGCAGCACGTTATCCATAACGCAGCCACAGCGTCATTCTTGAATACCACTAAGCTCGACCACGCAGTCTGGAAAAGTAGTGTTTATCAATTAATTGAAAAACCACAGCATAACCACAATGTGAACTCACACACTGAGTGCCGCCTAGGGCAATGGTATTTCAAAGGATTTGGTGCCGAGAATTATCAGCATTTAAGTAACTTCAAAGCATTAGATGCACCACATAAAGCGGTACACGAGGCAGGAAAAGCGGCGCTCAATGCGAGACAAAAAGGTAATTTGCCTGAGATGGTCAAACAACTGCACTCAATGGAAGACGCCAGTATGCGTGTTGTGCATTGCATTGATAACCTTATGCGTGATGTATATCGAGCGTGATATATAGGCACAGAAAGATAAGCTATCGCCCATAAATAAGCCTACCTAAGAGCGCCATACAAGCGCTCTTTTTTTATCGTTCAAAACGGTATAGTAAATTTAATCTTAGAAAATGAACCCCTAGCTATACTTGATTTAAACACAGCCTTCATCTTTAATCGTTTCAAGAGCAAGCAGTGAGACTCAATTATAACATTCTAATTTTTAGGGTTATTAATGAAATTAGTCACAAGTTTATTGTTATCACTCACCCTTAGCAGCGCAGTTTCTCTTCGCGCGCAGCCGCTCAACATCTATACCGAAGAATGGTCACCAATCAGCTTTTCTGTCGATGGCAAACCCGATGGTTTAGCTGTACAGGTAGTACAAGAAATTCAAAAGCGCATAAACAACCCAGATCCAATCAAGGTCGTACCTTGGGCTCGCGGCTGGAAAATGCTGACCGAGCAACCTAATACTGTGCTGTTTACTATGACGCGCACAGCAGAAAGGGAGCAAATGTTTACTATGATTGGGCCTGTTGCTATCGGCACGACTAATTTTTATGCCTTAAAAAATAGCGGTATAAAAATAACCACTATAGATGATGCAAAGACAGCTAAGGCAATTGGTGTCTATCGTGCCTCGGTGGAAGAACGCCTATTGCTCGAACTGGGATTTACGAATGTTGCGGCCTCATCCGAGCCCTTATTGAGTGCCAAACAATTGATGAAGCAACGTGTCGATCTTTGGTGTAATGCCAATCTCACCGCGCCGAGTATTCTGTCGGATGCGGGCGCGAGCATTGATGACGTAGAGTCGCTCTTCACGATTAGTGCTAATCATCTTTATATTGCCTTTTCACAAGGCACACCCAATGATGTGATCGAACAGTGGAAAAACAGCCTAGAAGCGATAAAAGCAGATGGCACCTTCGCAACGATTTACCATACTTGGCTCCCCAACGATACGCCGCCAATGCAGACCGAACGTATCGGGTTTAGCAACTAAACCCATTGCTCTAAATTCTACGTGCTAAGTGCTGAATGCTGAGAGTTAAACTCTATTGCTCTTTTAAAAGCGCTTAAAAAGGACACTCACAAACCCAGTCGATACGCTCACCCTTGATAGGATGGTTAAACGCTAAGCGGGTCGCATGCAGCATTAATCTGCTGCTCGTCGTATTAGTGATATCAGCTTCATCTGCATCAGCCTTATCAGTCACGCACTCACCCACGCCACCGTAGAGATCGCACCCCAGTATTGAGTGACCCAATTGCTGACTGTGGATCCGCAGTTGATGGGTTCGGCCAGAAACAGGGGTAAATTCGACCCGCGTGGCAAAAGGGTCGGTTAACCGTTCCAGTACCCGATATTCGCTGATCGCAGGTTTACCTGTGCTGTGGCAAATCTTTTGTAGTGGGAAATGCTCAACATCTTTAGCGATCGGCAGATTAATCACCCCGCTGTCAGCGGCTAAATGCCCGTGCAGCAAGGCGGTATAACGCTTTTCAACCGTGCGCGCCTGAAACTGTTTTGTCAGCAAACCATTCACGCTTTTATTCAGCGCCACCAGCATGATACCGGAAGTGCCAAAATCGAGCCTGTGCAGCAAAGTGGCCGTCGGAAAATCCTGCACTAAACGATAATGCACTGAATCGAGATTGAGCGGATTCTTCCCCGACAGACTCAATAATCCGCTCGGCTTATCAATCAGCAGAATGTCGCTATCTTGATAAAGCACGCGTATTTGCCCGAGGCAAGGCGGCGCAATAAAAGTATCGACTTTGGCAGGGCTATCGGCAGGAGCAGACATAATTTTTCAGGCTACCTAAATGGGCAATAAAATGAGTGAAGTCATACTAAAAACAAACTGCACAACTCAATAAAGCAAACTCAAAAACTCAGTAAAACAGACTAAATAACTCAATAAAACAAATTCAAGAATTGAGCAAAACAGACACGGGCCTAAATAATAAGGCCGCATAACCTAAGTTATGCGGCCCTCTAATTCACGGCATTAACGCTGTGGCTTATTTAGCCAGTACGCGTAAATGCAGTTCTTGTACTGACGTCACGTTAGTACGATCATCAGCGGCATGGGCCATACACGTGGCGAATGCAGCGTTCATGGTCGTCGTGTAGTTAACTTTGTAACGCAGTGCACCGCGGCGCAATTGACGAGAATCTTCAATCGCTTGGCGACCTTCGGTAGTGTTCACGATATAAGTGTATTCACCATTCTTGATGCGATCGAGAATGTGTGGACGACCTTCGTGCACCTTGTTCACTAGACGTGGGTTGATACCCGCTTCGCCAAGGATAATCGCAGTACCGTGAGTGGCATCGATTTGGTAACCGAGCTCGATTAACTTAGCCGCTAAATCGGCAACGCGTTTCTTATCGCTGTTACGCACAGACAATAATGCACGACCCGACTTAGGCACTTCAGAAGTGGCCCCTAACTGCGCCTTGGCATAGGCTTCGGCGAACGTATCGCCCACGCCCATGACTTCACCGGTAGAGCGCATTTCTGGGCCTAACAGTGGGTCAACACCTGGGAACTTGTTAAATGGCAACACCACTTCTTTCACTGAGTAGAAAGGTGGGATCACTTCTTTAGTGAAGTTTTGCGACGTTAAGCTTTGACCCGCCATCACACGCGCGGCAATCTTAGCTAAAGGCACACCCGTTGCTTTGGACACAAATGGCACAGTACGGGCTGCACGTGGGTTAACTTCAATCATATAGATTTCGTTATCTTTCACGGCGAACTGTACGTTCATCAGGCCAACAACACCGAGTTCCATCGCCAACTTGCCGACTTGAACGCGCATGCGATCTTGGATTTCTTGGCTTAGCGTGTATGGCGGCAGCGAACAACCTGAGTCACCTGAGTGAACACCCGCTTGTTCGATATGCTCCATAATCGCGCCAATCACCACAATTTCACCGTCACATACTGCGTCGATATCCACTTCAATCGCATCATCTAAGAAACGATCGAGCAATACTGGCGACGCGTTCGATACGCTCACGGCTTCGTTGAAGTAACGTAGCAAATCTTGCTTGTCGTAGACGATTTCCATCGCGCGGCCGCCCAGTACATAGGATGGACGCACAACTAGCGGATAACCGATACGCTCAGCGGCAATCACAGCACCTTCAACCGTAGTCACGGTATCGTTTTCAGGCTGCTTCATCTCTAAGCGTTGAATCGCTTGTTGGAAACGCTCACGGTCTTCGGCGCGGTCAATTGCATCTGGGCTAGTACCAATGACAGGTACGCCAGCGGCTTCTAAGGCTCGGGCCAATTTCAATGGTGTTTGACCACCGTACTGCACGATAACGCCTTTTGGCTTCTCGATGCGGACGATTTCTAATACGTCTTCCAGTGTGACTGGTTCGAAGTACAGACGGTCTGAAGTGTCGTAGTCGGTTGAAACGGTTTCAGGGTTACAGTTCACCATGATGGTTTCATAACCGTCTTCACGTAGCGCTAACGCCGCGTGTACACAGCAATAATCGAACTCGATACCTTGACCAATACGGTTTGGCCCGCCACCTAACACCATGATTTTGTCACGGGTCGATGGGTTAGCTTCACATTCTTCTTCGTACGTTGAGTACATGTAAGCTGTGTCTGTTGCAAACTCAGCCGCACAGGTATCCACACGCTTATAGACAGGGTGCAGGTCAAACTTGTCACGCAGCTTACGCACTTCGGCTTCGTTCACGCCTAATACATCGGCCAGACGCGCATCAGCAAAGCCTTTACGTTTCAGTTTGCGCAGTAAGTCATGATCCAGACCAGCCAGCCCAACTTCAGCAACCACACCTTCAAGCTTGATAAGCTCTTCGATTTGTACGAGGAACCAAGGGTCGATATTGGTCAGCTTAAAGATTTCATCTAAGCTCAGCCCCGCACGCATCGCATCGGCTATGTACCAAATACGGTCGCAACCTGGCTCTTTCAGCTCATGGCGAATACGTTGCATTGCCTCAGGTTTTGCCATATCAGTGATAGGGTCTAAACCGTTACGGCTAACCTCTAAACCACGTAAAGCTTTTTGCAGTGACTCTTGGAAAGTACGGCCAATCGCCATCACTTCACCCACAGACTTCATCTGTGTGGTTAAGCGATCATTGGCGCCAGCAAACTTTTCAAAGTTAAAGCGTGGCACTTTAGTCACAACGTAATCGATAGCTGGCTCGAATGAAGCTGGCGTACGACCGCCAGTGATGTCGTTCATCAGCTCATCAAGGGTAAAACCGACCGCTAACTTAGCGGCGATTTTCGCAATCGGGAAACCCGTTGCCTTTGATGCCAATGCTGAAGAGCGCGATACACGTGGGTTCATCTCGATGATAACCATACGGCCATCTTTCGGGTTGATACCAAACTGTACGTTCGAACCGCCGGTCTCTACACCAATTTCACGCAGTACGGCCATAGAGGCGTTACGCATGATTTGGTATTCTTTGTCAGTCAGAGTTTGCGCTGGCGCAACGGTAATAGAGTCGCCAGTGTGCACGCCCATAGGATCGAAGTTTTCGATGGCGCAGACGATAATGCAGTTATCGTTGCGGTCACGGACCACTTCCATCTCGTATTCTTTCCAACCGATCAGTGATTCGTCGATCAGCAGTTCACTCGTTGGCGATAACTCTAAGCCCTGTGAACAGATCTCTTCGAACTCTTCCTTGTTGTAGGCGATACCGCCGCCCGAGCCACCCATAGTAAAGGATGGACGGATAATACAAGGGAAACCCACTTGATCGAGTACGCCGTAAGCTTCTTCCATGTTGTGGGCAATGCCCGCACGTGGACAGTCAAGACCGATACTTTTCATCGCTTTATCAAAGCGGCTACGGTCTTCTGCTTTATCGATGGCATCGGCGGTCGCGCCAATCATCTCGACGTTAAATTCTTTCAGTACGCCTTTAGCTTCAAGTTCTAATGCGCAGTTCAGTGCGGTTTGGCCGCCCATGGTTGGCAGAATCGCGTCTGGGCGTTCTTTAGCAATAATGTTACGGACCACTTCCCAGTGAATCGGCTCGATATAAGTAGCATCGGCCATTTCTGGGTCAGTCATAATGGTGGCAGGGTTAGAGTTCACCAGAATGACACGGTAGCCTTCTTCACGCAGCGCTTTACACGCCTGTGCGCCAGAATAGTCAAATTCACATGCCTGGCCAATCACGATTGGGCCGGCGCCTAGGATAAGAATACTCTTTATATCTGTACGTTTTGGCATTGCTTCTCTCTTCTCCTAGCTTGCGTATTACTTAGCGTTCTGACGTTTCGTTACAAGACGATAGTGTTCGATTAGCTCGATAAAGTGATCGAACAGAGGTGCGGCATCGTTCGGGCCAGGGCTCGCTTCAGGGTGACCTTGGAAGCTGAACGCAGGTTTGTCCGTAAGATGGATACCTTGCAGTGAACCATCAAACAGCGACTTATGCGTCACCTTAATGTTGGCGGGTAGCGTGGTTTCATCGGCAGCAAAACCGTGGTTTTGGCTGGTGATCATCACGTTACCTTTCTCGATGTTGCTCACTGGGTGGTTTGCACCATGGTGACCAAACTTCATCTTTAAGGTTTTTGCACCTGAGGCCAGAGCCAACAACTGATGACCTAAACAGATACCGAAAATCGGTGTGTCGGTTTTCAGGATCTGTTGAATCGCTTCAATTGCGTAATCGCATGGTTCTGGATCGCCAGGGCCGTTCGAAAGGAACACACCATCGGGATTCATCGCCAGCACGTCGGCGGCAGAGGTTTTAGCTGGCACAACAGTGACGTCGCAACCGCGGTCCACTAACATACGCAGAATGTTTTGCTTAACGCCGTAGTCGTAGGCTACTACTTTGTATTTAAGCTCATTTACTGGCGTATCTGCAGGTAAACCGCCCACTAAACGCCAGCTACCTTTGCGCCATGGATAGGCCGCTTTAGTTGTGACTTCTTTAGCGAGATCCATGCCTTTTAAACCGGGGAAGGCTTTGGCAGCGGCGAGCGCTTTTGCTTCGTCTAAATCTGCACCTGCCATAATACAACCGGCTTGTGCACCTTTTTCACGGAGAATACGAGTTAACTTGCGGGTATCGATATCTGCTATGCCAACGACATTGTTCGCTTTGAGATAATCACTTAAGCTTTGTTGATTGCGGAAACTACTTGCGATGAGCGGAAGATCACGAATGATAAGACCACAAGCGTGAACCCCATCGGATTCAACATCTTCATCATTGGTACCAGTGTTGCCTATGTGTGGGTAGGTTAATGTTACAATCTGGCGTGAGTAGGATGGATCAGTTAAAATTTCTTGGTAACCTGTCATGGAAGTGTTAAAAACAACTTCACCAACAGAGAGACCATCGGCACCAATTGCTGTGCCAGAGAATACAGTTCCATCTTCGAGTACGAGTAAGGCAGACTTTGTCAACGCGACCTCCATAAAGAGCCAAGCCACTGAAATATAATGTTTTTTGTGTTATGTTAAGATACCAATTTCCGCTAATTTACGAAATTTTGACAAATTCCGACGAGTTTACAGGAAAAACGTGAAACCGTCCACCCATTGGTATCTGGGTGCAAAAAAAAACGCCATATCGGCGTTTTTAATATTAATGCAAACCTAAAACCTGCTGCATATCATACAAGCCCGGTTTTTGCTCCACGAGCCAGTGGGCGGCACGCATAGCGCCGTTAGCAAAGGTCATACGACTCGAAGCTTTATGGGTGATCTCTAAACGCTCACCGATATCGGCAAACATGGCCGTATGTTCACCGACTAAGTCACCGGCACGAATAGTCGCAAAACCGATAGTTTCACGGTCACGTTCACCTGTGATCCCCTCGCGGCCATACACGGCACATTTCTCAAGATCGCGACCTAAGGTCTTAGCAATCACTTCACCCATTTTCAGGGCTGTACCCGACGGCGCATCTTTTTTGTGTCTGTGGTGACCTTCGATAATTTCGATATCTGTGTAATCACCCATGACTTCGGCAGCCAGTTCGAGTAATTTCCACATCAGGTTGACACCCACAGACATGTTCGGCGCCATCACGACCGGCGTTTGCTCGGCAAAGGCATTGATCTGTTCTTTTTGAGCATGATTGAAACCGGTTGTGCCAATCACCATGGCTTTCTTATGGCGCACACACCAATCTAAATGGACAATACTGGCGTCTGGCGCAGTGAAATCAATCAAGACATCAAAATCATCGGTCGCGTAATCGAGCGAATCCATGATCATGACCTTTAATTTACCCACACCAGCTAGCTCACCCGCATCCACGCCCACTAAACTAGAGCCAGCGCGCTCAATAGCGGCACCCAGCAATATATGGTCGTGATTGTAAGCCGCTTCAATAAGAGTGCGTCCCATACGACCACCGGCACCGACGATTGCCACTCTCACTTGTCCACTCATTTCAATCTCCTCAATCTTTCTTTGTCTTCCATAAGAAAACGCCTAAGACAGGCTTAGGCGTTTTATCAATATTAGATGATATCTAATAATTCAACTTCGAATACCAAAGTTGAATAAGGAGGAATCGATGCCCCCGCGCCACGCTCACCGTAAGCTAGGTGATGTGGAACAAATAATTTCAACTTAGTGCCTACTGGCATCAGTTGCAGTGCTTCAGTCCAGCCAGCGATAACGCCAGATACTGGGAACTCAGCTGGTTGACCACGAACCACAGAGCTATCGAACACATCACCATTGATGAAAGAACCATGGTAGTGAGTACGCACTGTATCTTCGTAAGTTGGAGTAGCACCGTCACCTTGGACTAATACTTCAAACTGCAGACCAGAGTCAGTCACAGTCACGCCATCACGCTTAGCATTTTCAGCTAAGAACGCATCGCCTTCAGCAGACGCAGCTGCAGCAGCTTGCTCTTGAGCAGCTTGAATACGACCGCTGATTTCAGTGAAAGCAACTTGCAGATCTTGCATAGACACAGCACTTTCTAAACCGGCAAACGCATCGGCTAAACCCGCTTGAACGGCTGGAATATCCACACCATCAAAAGAATTGGCGGCCAGTTGCTCACCCATTTGACGGCCTACACCGTAGCTTGCTTGCTGTTCAACAGTACTGAATTTATCAGACATAATTAACGACTCTCAATTTATCAGTGGAATTTTGCGCGCCAGTTTACCATAGTTCCGCGACCTATGCTGATAAACTGACTGCTTATTTAACTAAGGCGGCTTTTTTACACACTTATTGCGTATTTATCCAAAAGCGTAAATAGGCTAAGGACGCATACCAGCCAGAAAACAACCGCTAACACTCAGCTAAGTGGCACTTCGCTATGCAGCGTGCAGCTTATTTCGGCGCCACACATTGATTCTTCACTTGGGTTTTAGCACTGGCATAGAGTGGCTGCATCTGCCCTTGCAGTTGTTGCAACTGAGCGATACGGTTACTGTTTGATGGATGAGTCGATAATAATTCCGGCCCTTGACTACCGCCCACCTTCGACATGTTCTGCCATAACGTCACACTTTGCGCCGGATCGAAACCGGCTCTCGCCATCAGCTCTAAGCCCATCACATCGGCTTCGCTCTCTTGAGCGCGGCCAAAGGGCAGAATCACCCCAACCTGAGCGCCTAACCCCAAGGCCGACATATATAAGTCGCGATTCGACACGCCACTCGCCCCCAACGCCGCATCGGCTATCTGCATACCGACGCCCGTTAACTGTCCGCGAGAAACCTGCTCGTTACCATGTTGCGCCAACACGTGCGCCACTTCGTGACCAAGCACAGTCGCAAGCTGATCAGGACCATTGGCAACCTTAAGTAAGCCGCTATAAACCCCAATATGCCCACCCGGCAGTGCAAAGGCGTTAACTTGTTCAGAGTCAAACAAGACGACATCCCAGCGCTGGGTTTGATCCGGCAGCACTGCAGTCACCCGATTAGCGACACAATTCACGTATTGCGTCAGCTTTTTATCGCTACTCACCTTTTGCTGCTTTTTCATCTCTTCAAAAGAAGCATCGCCCATCTGCTGCATCTGCGCCGCTGAAAAGAGCAAGGTCTGCCCTCGCCCCGTTGGCGATTGCGTGGTCGCACAGGCCGATAATCCGAGCGCGACCGCCATACCCACTAAGCCTAAACGCATTGATTTCATGTGGCACTCCTTAAATCCCATGACGGGCGTGAAGATCTTTGAGCCAACACGGGCTCAACTAATGGAAAGATTTTACTGAGATAGACAAGATAAGCCAAATAGAGAAACACTGGCGGCGCGCGTTAGCGATACTTTGCACCTAAAAGGAATTAATACTCCTCCTTTAACAAGGCATAGACGAACTCATCGCCCCACGCACCTTTAAAGAAGATGTTTTTCACATAATGGGCTTCGCGCCTAAAGCGGAGTTTTTCGAGTAAGCGACAGCAGGCAAGATTTTGTGCATCGGTGATGGCAATAACTCTATGCTTATGCAATTCAATAAAGAGGTAATCCAGCAATGCGCTGACGGCCTCAAAAGCAATATGTTTACCTTGATGCTCAGGCGCAATCGTAAAGCCAATTTCCACCTGCTGCTCATCAATAAATTGCAGCGCCAGATCGCCAACTAATTGGGTTGGTGTAGTTCCCGATGCGACAGTGACAATTGCAAGCTGAAACCAAGTACCAACCGCACCAAATTGTGCATAATCCATCTTCTCGAACAACGTGAGTGCATCGCTATAGCTGTAATCCGTCCAGCTTTGATATTTGGCGACCTTAGGGTCGGCTCGATAGGCGGTAAAAGCCTCAAGATCCGCTCGCTGGAATGGCCTAAGTACAAAGTGCTCGGTCGTTAAACCGTTATTCACCACTTTATGAAGTGCTTTGCTTAACGCCAATGTCGATCCCATGACTTAGCTCCTTAATGTAAATAAGTCACTAAGTTACACCCAGAGCGAAAGTGATAACAGCGGCCAATGCGCTTTATTCTGTTATCTGTTTAGTGATTATGGCACGCCAAACTTGAACGCTATGAATAGCTTCAAGCTCAGCGCTTACCTTTAAACTCTTTGGCGCTGTGCTTATTGATGCTACGGCGATTCGCCTGTTTATCCCGTGGTGGTCGCTTACGCTCAACTTTGATCTCAGTGGCGCCATCAGTGATTTTTTCACTCGGCTTATCCGTTACCGGAAAGTCAGCCAATAATGCCAGCGGTAACTCCCGCGCGGTTAAGCTGCGAATTGCCGTTAAAGTTGCCATTTCACCGTGGCACACGAGGGAAATCGCCAGCCCTTTTTCGCCAGCGCGGGCGGTGCGGCCAATGCGGTGCACGTACACAGGCGCACTCATGGGCAAATCCAAATTGATGACGACAGGCAAGGCATCAACATGAATACCGCGCGCCATCAAATCTGTCGCCACTAATACTTGGATCCGATTGGCTTTAAAGTCGGCCAAGGTTTGGCTGCGAACGGTTTGCTCTTTTTCACCGTGCAGCGCAGCGACTTTCATCCCCGCTTTGGCGAGTCGTTTAGCGACGGCATCGGCATCATCGCGGGCGCTGATAAACACCAACACCTGCGGCCATTGATATTGTTTTAACAGCGCAATCAATGCTTGTGCTTTGCTGCCCTTGTTGACTAAATAGAGCTGCTCTTCGATTTCACCAGCCACTGAATTCACCTTGTGGGCTTCGACCCGGAGCGGCTCATTCGCCAGTAGCTTGCCCGCCAATGCATCCAAAGCCTCGGGCAAGGTGGCAGAAAACAACAAGGTTTGCTTAAGCTTAGGCATAAACGCCATCAGCTTTTGCACATCAGGCCAAAACCCCATTTCTAACAGGCGGTCAGCTTCATCCAGCACAAGATGTTTTATCGAATCGAGGCTGATGTGGGACTGTTTGCATAAATCCAGTAAACGCCCAGGGGTTGCCACTAATACCCGCGGCTTGGCTGCAAGTTCGGCTAATTGGTCTTCCAAGGGGACGCCGCCACACAGAAGCTGAATGTTCAACGAAGCCGATAACTGACTCGCCACCGCTTGCAACGCTTCAGTCACTTGCAGCGCTAATTCCCGCGTAGGCACCAGCACTAAGGCCTGCGCATTTAGGGCCTGCACAGACTTAGCACCCTGTAACTGTGTTTGCTGTTGCAACAAAAGTTGTTGTAGAAGTGGTAAACCAAAAGCTAAGGTTTTCCCGCTACCGGTTTGTGCTAAGGCTAACAAATCCCGTCTCGCAAGAATGGCCGGAATCGCCAATTGCTGCACCCGAGTCGGATGCGCCAGTGTTGCAGGCAAGGCCTTAAGTAACGCCGAATTTAAGCCAAGCTCAGCAAAAGTTAACGACTCAGGGGAAGAAAGCTCGGGAAAGGTCATCACAGCACCGGATCAAAACATGGGAGCGAAAGTTTACTGAGAGTTGGCAGTGAATACCAATGTTGTTTAGGTATTTACGCAAGCCTTGGTTCAGTTTGCAACGGTACTCTTTACAACGGTACGGTTTGCAACGATACAGTTACGGCATTTGCGTTACGCAACGAAGAAAGTCTAGTTTTAAACTTCGTTTGAATTTCTAAACCGAATATCAAATCAAAATCAAAGTCGTGGGGCTTCCCCCCCTGATGTTAAATCAAGAGTCGACCAAGAGGGGATCAACAGCAATCTCCTCTTGGATCTCCGTTGCCGGCAAGGTCCATATATAACGGCCAGTTCGCAGGAATAGGTGAATTCCTGTCGCTTCGATGTTTGTGGTGTATCTTAAAAGAGACTCCAGCCGCATCTTTCTTATGTGCGCAAAGTTAACGCAGGTGATGGAATGGTAGATTTTAATCCCACAGCTTTCGTGATTGCTTATGGTAGAATCCCGCCCAATCAGCTTTATGAATGTGCAACACAACTCATTTGTTTAACTGAACGTAGTGGAACACTACCGTGATTAACTAAATGAGGAGAACAGATTATGAGTAAGTTAAATGCCGAAGAACGTAAAGCCCGCGATAACGCCCGTTTTTCACAACGCGTCGATGAACGCCGCACAAAAGGCGAAGACGTGGTCGCCTACGTGCTAGGCAACAAGCTCGCGTTTAAGTTTCTGACTAAACCAGAGAGACACGAATTTAAACAAAGAGAAGCCGCACTTGAAGAAGAAGCCAAACTTAAAAAGCAACAAGCGTTTCAGCTGAAAACCGAGCAAGAGTTAGAGAAAGCCGAAGCCGCATTTACTGATACAGAAGAGTAACCTCTCAAAAGAGCCATTGATCATCATTGATGGCTCACGCTCAAATACCTATCTTTATAAACAAGAGTCTATGACGATAGGTATTTGAAGGTATCAATGGTTAAATACCGCAAAGTAAGATAAATCTGATTTATAGTCTATCAAACTCATCAAGCATCTCTTTTGGTAGCCTCATACCTATGTTGTTGCATAAATATCGAAGAGGATCATCCATGCGTCGAAGTAAAAAGAGCAACTCTTCCATCATTTCAGGATTTTCGCCAAATTTATGTCTAGTTTTACCAAAAAACTTTAGGAATTCTCGATATCTAACAACCAATTCTTCTAATGCAGCCGGATGAATACGTTCTTCTATAATACGTTCCTCCATTGATCTTTTACGCAACCTACTATCCCTATTTAGCCTATCCAAAACATGCTCGAAATAGTCCACTGGTAAGAGGGTGGTAGGATCACGAAGTAACCTTTGATTTGTTCGGCTAACTTCTAAGACCTCTTCTAGAACTCTAGAAACATACCCATACATTTCTTCAGGTTGATTCGAAGTAACCTCTTGAGCTTCTTGCGGATTTGGAATTTGAGAAAGTTCTTCATCTAATTTAGGCCACCAAACTGCAAATGTTTTTTCAAGTCTAGTTTCCTCTATCCCCTGATCTCCACAAGCATCATTGATAGATTTTAATAACTTATAAATATCTTCTTTATCATGAATAGTTGATTGAAACTGGAGTACAGGTCCTTTTATATCAGAGCGTTTAATCCTAAACAAAAAAGGACAAACCCTACTCTTATCTACACTTTTACCAAGTGCTCCAGCTTCAAAATTTAACCACGGTGCGTTTATATTGTCCGGCGTTACGCATAATAAGCCAAAAGATGATTCATCGAGTTCTGATGCAATGTCACTGGACCAACGTGCTCCTTTGTCAATATCTTCTGAAGAAACGTAAGGTGTAATACTCTGTATTACAGATGGTAGCCAGTCTCTTAGCGACTTGGCGACTTTATGACTCATTTCACCAGACCAACTTATAAATACTTTCATCGATACTCCATATATAAATAATTCTAATTACTTTACATTTACAGTGTTTAGATACACAAATGAACAATATTGAATACACTCAATTTCCCACTGTTTTTCCTCTTTGTAAACAATAATTTAAAACTAGATAGTTGTTCTTAAATCTCATTTTATATACTTTTAGATAAATGAAAGGTTATGTGAGCTTGATTTTATTATTTATTTGCTTATCAATAGCATCAATGAATACGTAATACACTATCCCCTCGGAATTGCCGCTGGGCGAACGTAAAGACCGGACATGAATAACTTTTATACCTGAACAATTTACCGATAACACCAGAATCAAAGGAATACACCATCCCCTCGGAGTTGCCGCAGGGCGAATAGACAAATTGCGTGAGTCTTGCCATGGATGGCAAGCTAGCTTTCGAGGGGAAGGGACGCCCCATCGGAAGCGTCAGCAAATTTGCCAATGAGCACAAGGGGCTTTCAACTCCGTTGGGGGCGTCATGGAGCATCCAAGGAGGATAGGACGAGCAGTCCTCCTTGGTCGGGTGTGGGGTGAAGCCCCACGACTTTGATTTTCTTTAAAAAAGAGAAACCTAAAGCTAGGTTTAAGTCACAAACAATCTCGGCTATAAAGCCAAATAGCAAAGCAGAACGATCAAACTAACATCTAGCCTTTTAAGTGGTTTTAGCATAAAACAACCATAAAAAAGCCCCGCAAGTGCTAAACACTGCGAGGCTTTATTCATCTAGTGCGCAGCTAGCCGCTGCGCCACTAGACCAAGTTAGCTATTCAGATCTTGAAAGAACTTTTTCACGCCATCGAAAAAGCCCTCAGCCTTTGGGCTGTGCTTCTTTGACTCACCGGTTAAGGTGGCTTCAAATTCGCGTAACAGTTCTTTTTGACGATCGTTTAAGTTAACTGGGGTTTCCATAACCACTTTGCAGAGCAAGTCGCCTACCGCATGGCTGCGAACCGACTTAACGCCTTTGCCACGTAAACGGAACATACGACCCGTTTGCGTTTCGGCAGGGATCTTCAGGCTGACTTTACCATCCAGTGTTGGTACTTCAATCTCACCGCCTAGGGCCGCTTTACTGAAGGATATCGGCACTTCGCAGTAAAGGTTGTTGCCATCACGGACGAAAATCGCATGCTCACGCACACTGACCTGAACGTATAAATCCCCTGCTGGCGCGCCAAACTCACCCGCTTCGCCTTCACCCGCTAAACGAATACGGTCGCCCGTATCAACGCCGGCTGGGATCTTAACCGATAAGGTTTTGCTCTTTTCAACACGGCCATCGCCATGACACTTAGTGCAAGGATCTTTGATGATCTTGCCGCGGCCATGACAGGTTGGACAAGGCTGTTGCACCGCAAAGAAACCTTGGCGCATTTGCACTTGGCCTTGACCATGACAGGTGCCACAGGTGGTTGCAGAGGTGCCTTTTTTAGCGCCGCTGCCTTCACACAGATCGCAAGTCGCCAGTGTTGGAATCCGCAGTTCTTTGGTTAAGCCTTTTACGGCTTCTTCCAGTGATAACTCTAGGTTGTAACGTAAATCTGAGCCGCGGGCCGCTTGGCGTTGACCGCCACGACGTCCACCGCCGAAAATATCGCCAAAGACATCACCGAAAATATCGCCGAAATCGCCTTGACCACCACCGTAACCACCGCCACCGCGATTAGGATCCACACCCGCATGACCAAATTGGTCGTAGGCCGCTTTTTTATCGGCGTCGGTTAGGATCTCGTAGGCTTCTTTAATTTCTTTAAAGTTAGCTTCTGCGGTTTTGTCGCCTGGGTTGCGATCTGGGTGAAATTTCATGGCCAGACGTTTGTAGGCCTTTTTAATTTCACGTTCGCTAGTGTCACGACTGACACCTAATACTTCGTAATAATCTCGCTTTGACATAATCTCATGCTTCTCAGCTGGTGTTGAACAAACGGGCGTTAGGGTTGCCCCGTAACGCCCGCCTAGAAATTAACGCTTTGAAATCAATCTATTTGATTGAAAACAAGTCATTATTTCTTGTCGTCTTTCACTTCTTCGAATTCAGCATCGACAACGTCATCGGCAGTAGCGTTAGCCTGTTTGCCCGCGTCGGCATTGTCGCCGCCTTGAGCTTGAGACTTAGCTTGAGCGATTTCCATCAGCTTAGCAGATGCTTCGATCAGTTCTTGAGTTGCCTTTTCAATGGCTTCTTTGTCATTGCCTTTGATAGCAGTGTCAACAGCATCCATCGCAGCTTGGATTTTCTCTTTATCTTCGCTTGGCAGTGCATCGCCCGCTTCTTCAACTTGTTTCTTAGTTGCGTGAACTAAGCCGTCAGCTTGGTTGCGTGATTGCACTAACTCTTCAAACTTCTTGTCTTCATCTGCGTGAGCTTCGGCATCACGTACCATTTGCGCCACTTCTTCTTCGCTTAAGCCAGAAGATGCTTTGATGGTGATGTTTTGTTTCTTGCCGGTTTTCTTGTCTGTAGCAGACACATGCAGAATACCGTCGGCATCGATGTCGAACATCACTTCAATTTGTGGCTGGCCACGTTGTGCTGGCTCAATACCGTCTAAGTTGAACTGACCTAATGACTTGTTCGCGCTCGCTTGCTTACGCTCACCTTGCAGTACGTGAATGGTCACTGCACTTTGGTTGTCATCGGCTGTTGAGAACACTTGCTGCGCCTTAGTAGGAATAGTGGTGTTCTTCTCAATCAACTTAGTCATCACGCTGCCCATGGTTTCGATACCAAGAGACAGTGGTGTTACGTCTAACAGTAATACGTCTTTCACGTCACCTGACAGTACGCCAGCTTGAATTGCAGCACCTACGGCTACCGCTTCGTCTGGGTTCACGTCTTTACGAGGTTCTTTGCCGAAGAAGTTTGTCACTGCTTCTTGAACCTTAGGCATACGTGTTTGACCACCCACTAGAATCACTTCGTTGATGTCTGTTACAGATAAATCTGCATCAGCCAGGGCAACTTTCAGTGGCTCTAATGTACGGAGAATCAAGTCTTCAACCAGTGATTCCAATTTAGCACGAGTGATTTTAATCACTAAATGCTTAGGACCTGTTGCGTCTGCCGTGATGTATGGCAGGTTCACTTCAGTGTGGTTGGTGCTTGAAAGTTCAATTTTCGCTTTTTCAGCTGCTTCTTTCAGACGTTGCATTGCTAATGGATCTTTACGCAGATCTAAGCCTTGCTCTTTCTTGAATTCGTCAGCTAAGTAGTTGATCAAACGGTTGTCAAAGTCTTCACCACCTAAGTGGGTGTCACCGTTGGTTGCCAACACTTCAAATGTTTGGTCGCCATCGTTGCTGTCGATTTCGATGATAGAGATATCGAATGTACCACCACCTAAATCGTATACCGCAACAATGTTGTCGCCTTGTTTCTTATCAATACCGTAGGCTAATGCTGCTGCCGTTGGTTCGTTGATAATACGTTTAACATCAAGACCTGCGATACGACCCGCATCTTTAGTCGCTTGACGTTGTGAATCGTTAAAGTAAGCAGGAACAGTAATAACCGCTTCTGTTACTTCTTCACCTAAAAAGTCTTCTGCGGTTTTCTTCATCTTTTTCAAGATTTCTGCAGAAACTTGTGGTGGAGCCATCTTGTTGCCACGCGATTCAACCCATGCGTCACCGTTGTCGGCTGCAATGATTTTGAATGGCATGATGTTCACGTCACGTTGGACTTCGTCATCTTTAAAGCGACGACCGATCAAACGCTTAATCGCGAAGAATGTGTTAGTCGGGTTAGTCACAGCTTGACGTTTTGCTGGCGAACCGACAATGGTCTCATCATCTGTATAAGCGATGATTGACGGGGTTGTGCGATCGCCTTCAGCGTTTTCTAACACACGTGCTTTGCCACCATCGAGGACAGCTACACAAGAGTTTGTTGTGCCTAAGTCGATACCAATAATTTTACCCATGAGGTCCTCCGAAAAATTTCATTCAATCTAAATTTGTTTAGTTGGTTTTGATATGGGGCTAGATGGTTGAAATATCAAGTCCATCGTTGGCCACCTTCTCTGCCTTGATACCTATATTGGGACAGGGAATTTAATTACAAGGGCGAACAAAAAAATTTTCTGATTTATCTTTCTCGCATCTGCCGCGGGATAAAATATCCAAGCACATAAAATAGTCTTGCTTATCAACCCAAGCTGTTATTCAATCTGCCCACATTTGGCGGATGTTTATCCATGTAAGGTAGCAGAGTGAAGTCTTCGAATTTAGCGTACGTGTATGGCATGGCGGCGGTCTTCCTCTGGTCTACAGTGGCCACGGCCTTTAAGATTGCCTTGAGTTACTACACGCCACTGCAACTGGTGTTTGTTGCCGTGCTCACGTCGATTATTGCCCTTGGCGGTATCCTGGCTTGGCAAAAGAAGCTTTCCTTACTCACGCAACAGTTTTTGCGCCGCCCTGCATTTTATCTAATCACAGGGCTCATCAATCCCTTCCTTTACTATGTGGTGCTGTTTAAGGCGTATTCCTTACTGCCAGCGCAGCAAGCCTTGTCACTCAATTACACTTGGGCGGTATTGCTGCCGTTACTGGCTGCGCCTTTGTTAAAGCAACATTTGCGTAAGAGCGACATTGTTGCGGCGCTGATTGCCTACACTGGGGTGTTTATCATTGCCACCGGCGGCGATATCAGCGGCTTTAGTTTTGATAGCCCGCTCGGGATCGGCCTTGCCCTCACCAGCACCTTACTCTGGTGCCTATATTGGATCGTCAACACCAAAGATCAAGGCGATCCCGTGGTGAGTTTATTATTGAGTTTTCTTATCGGCTTACCTTTTATTGCCGTCACCTTAGTGCTGACAGATACCCTGCCCAGTTTTAGTCTTAAGGCGATATTTGCAGGTGTGTATGTGGGCTTATTTGAGATGGGCATTACCTTCGTGCTCTGGTTAATGGCGCTGAAAACCGCCACTCGCACTGCGAACATCAGCACTATGGTGTTTTTATCCCCTGTGATGTCGATTGGTTTTATCGCGTGGATTTTGCAAGAAACGATTGCGATGGCAACCTATCTCGGCCTAGCCTTTATTTTATCGGGGATGATGTTACAGCAACTTCTGCCCCGTTATATCGAGCGCAAAAACAAGATAAGCACAAAGCTAGCGGAATAATCGTTGAGTAACAGCCTTAAATAATGTTAGCTCACGGCAATGAGCCAATTAAAAGAGCTGGCTAACATTTTAAGCCAAGATTAAGCGCTAATATCCCCCATTTTGTGAAGGAGTATAAAATGACCCCGGCCGTCCGATTGGCGAAAAAAGCCAAGATCGCGTTTGATATCTTAGAGTACAGCCACGATCCACACTGCGCCGCCTACGGCGAAGAAGCCGCTAATACCTTAGGGCTTGAACCCGCGCAAGTATTTAAAACCCTTTTAGTTGCCATCGACAAAGCTCATGCGCCGATTGCCGTCGCGCTCGTGCCCGTCGATCATCAGCTTAATCTAAAAGCCGTAGCTAAATGCTTAAGACAAAAGAAACTACAAATGGCCGATGCCGACCTAGCACAAAAATCCTCAGGCTATCTAGTCGGCGGTATTAGTCCCTTAGCGCAAAAGAAACAATTACCAACCTTGATTGATGCCAGCGCCCAAGGCTTCGACAGGATTTATGTCAGCGCGGGCAGACGCGGTTTAGAGATAAGCTTAGCGGCCACAGACTTAGCCCTGCTTTGCAAAGGCGAATTTGCCGATATCAAAACACTTTAAGCTATCTCGACCACATTAAGCACAAGTCATTCAACGTTAAGTAAGCAATTCACTCCACTTTAAGTTGTACGCGCTCATGTTGGATAAATGGTAAACAAGGCTCAAACGGCAACAAACTGCCAGCGTACTGAGTCTAAAGTGGAAAGCGTTTGATAAAGCCGAGATATCCGTCTATAAATTGTACTGAGGTACAAATCGACTAAGGATAGTCAGATGGAAAAATCAACCCAATGGGATCCAGAAAATAGCATCAGCCCTATCAGTTGGTGCGCCATGCTACTCTGCATCGCCTTATTTATTTATGAGCATTTCTGGGGAAACAGTTTTACCACTATGGTAGTCATGCTCTATTGCAGTTTTATGCTGCCTTCGGTTTTACTCACTCGCAGAGTACAAGAAAAGTACTTTATTTATACCTTGGAATACATCAAGGCCTTTCGTAAATTCACTGTCGTTATGTCGACGATATTTTTCTGTATCTGGTTACTTGTTACTTATACCCCGCTCACCATAAGCAGCTAAACTTGTTAGCCAAACACATTAATGTCGCTATTCAGTTGGATACCGCAAACAAAAAAGCCGTCAACGTAGTAGGTTAACGGCTTTGGGTTTATCGGTATTTACCGCTAAACACGACTAGTGTAATCACCCCAAGCTAACCACTTATATGTGGTTAATGCCTCAAGCCCCATTGGACCGCGGGCGTGCAGTTTTTGGGTGCTCACAGCCACTTCAGCGCCAAGACCAAACTGACCGCCATCGGTAAAACGAGTACTGGCATTCACATACACGGCGGCTGAGTTCACTTCATTCATAAAGTGCGCCGCTGCATGAATATCATCGGTCAAAATGGCTTCCGAATGGCCGCTAGAATACTGGCGAATATGACTAACGGCGGCATCGATATCGCTCACGACTTTAATACCTAAGGTTAATGACAGCCATTCAATACCAAAATCCTCAGACTTAGCAAGCGTCACATCGAACCCTAAACCATCCAGCAGACTAAAACTTGTGTCACAAACTGAAAAACGCACGCCTAGACGATGCAGATATTCGGCAATTTGCGGTACAAAGCTGCTAGCCACGCGCTCATCCACCAGCAAGGTATCAAGAGCATTGCACACAGTTGGACGCTGCACTTTGGCATTAGCGATTACGCCTAAGGCACGCTCAAGGTCGGCATTTTTATCGACATACAAGTGGCAAATACCTATGCCACCTAAGATCACCGGAATGGTCGCTTGCTCAGCACATAAGCGCTGCAATGCTTGACCGCCGCGCGGCACTATCATGTCGACATATTGATCGAGCTTAAGTAAACCTGTCACTAGGGCTCTGTCTGAAGAATCAATAAATTGCACCGCATCTATGGGCAAACCTTGGGCGACAATCGCGCCGCGGATCACTTCGCTGATAAGCTTATTCGATTCAAGGGTTTCTTTACCGCCACGGAGGATCACCGCATTACCCGTTTTAAGGGCGAGTACCGCGATATCGACAGTCACATTCGGGCGCGCCTCGTAGATAACCCCAATCACGCCCAGCGGTACGCGGCGGCGAGTCAGCCTTAAACCGTTATCTAATAACTTGCTGCCAAACTCTTCGCCCACGGGATCAGCAAGGCGGATCACATCGCTGATATCACCGATAATGCCCGCTAAACGCGCATCATCGAGCAACAGTCTGTCGATCATCGCCTCAGTTAATCCATCGTTCTTAGCGGCGGCAACGTCTTTAGCATTAGCGGCTAAAATGGCGGCGGAGTTTGCCGTCAGCGCATCGGCAATAGCTTCGAGTAAGTCAGCCTTTTGGCTCGCCGTTAAGTTGGCTAAAGCATAACTGGCCTGTTTGGCATTTTGGCCAAGTTGCTGTAAATACTGATCTTGATTCATTTGACTCAAAACAGACCTCGCTTATAAGACAACCATGTCGTTGCGGTGCACTATTGCGTCACCATAATCGTAACCGAGTACAGACTCGATCTCGTCGGAATGCTTACCTGCAATCAAACTCAGGGCTTGGCCACAGTATCGTGTCATCCCTTTAGCAATCACTTTACCTTGTTGATCAACTAATTGTAGCGTCGCACCACGTTCAAACTGACCTTTAACGCCTACGATACCTTTAGACAATAGACTGCGGCCCTTGTCAGTCACGGCTTTGACCGCGCCCGCATCAAGCACTAAAGAACCTTGAGTCGCAGGTCCCGCTAGAATCCACTGTTTGCGGCTTTCGAGCGGGTTTTCGATGGCACTAAAGTGAGTACCGACGGACTCTTTGGCGACCACCTTTTTGATCACATCAGGGTGATGGCCAGAGGCGATAACCACTTCAATGCCTGCACGGCGAGCAATATCCGCCGCTTCCAATTTAGTCGACATACCACCCGTACCTAAACCCGATACAGAACCGCCCGCCAACATACGCAAACTATCGTCAATCTTCACCACCTGTGAAATCAACTTAGCGTTCGGGTTAGTGCGCGGATCGGCATCGAATAAGCCCTTTTGATCCGTCAATAAAATCAATAAGTCAGCATCGCATAAGAGTGCTGCGCGCGCCGATAAATTGTCGTTATCGCCCACTTTGATCTCATTGGTGGCAACGGCATCGTTTTCATTGATGATCGGCACAATATTATTCGCCAACAAGGCATTGAGCGTGTCGCGGGCGTTAAGGTAACGCTCCCTATCCTGCAAATCGGCACGGGTCAGCAGCAATTGGCCCACATGCAGCCCATAAATACTAAAGAGTTGTGCCCAAGCGAGGATCAACTGACTTTGTCCGACAGCGGCTAACAATTGCTTATTGGCCATAGTGTCGGGCAGCGTCGGGTATTGGAGATGTTCACGCCCAGCGGCAATTGCCCCTGAGGTGCATAATACGACTTCGACCCCTGACTTCATCAGTGCGGCCATTTGACGAGCAAGCTCAACCATGTGGGCTTTATCTAGCTGTTTACTGCCAGAGGTAAGCACACTCGTCCCTAACTTCACTACCACGCGGCGATACGCAATCTCACTTAAGTTCATTATTCATTTGTAACAAAATAACCGAACAATCCTTATACCTAATCCGCTGAGTAATTGGTAGCAAGGAGTTATTAACTCGAGATAAATTTTCGTTTTTGCTTAGAATCGCGCATTAAAAAGGGCCATCGATTAGATGGCCCTCAAAAAAATGTAAACAATCTACGCTGCGAGTTTTTACTGTACAGGTGAATTAATCGACAGCATCAACCATAGACAAACTTAGCTACAAACAATGCGGCTAATACTAAAATGCCCACATTAAGATCGCTAAAGCGACCTGTGAGTAATTTGATTGCTGCATATGAGATGATCCCAAAGGCAATGCCCGTCGCGATAGAAAACGTTAGCGGCATTAATATACACACAACCACCACAGGCGCGGCTTCAGTCAAATCTTCCCATTCGACATGCACCAGTCCCGACATCATCAAAATCGCTACATAAAACAGTGTGCCCGCAGTCGCATAAGCCGGGATCATCCCCGCCAATGGCGATAAAAATAACGCAGCAATGAAGAGTAATCCCACCACAACGGCCGTTAAACCAGTACGGCCACCTGCGCTCACACCCGCAGTACTTTCGATATAACTTGTCGTGGTGGAAGTGCCAAAAGCCGCCCCCGCAATCGTTGCTAAACTGTCAGCGGTTAAGGCACGATTCAGACGTGGTAAACGGCCTTTATCATCGAGAAAACCACCGCGCTGTGCAACCGCCACTAAGGTGCCAGAGGTATCGAAGAGATCCACAAATAAGAAGGCAAAAACGACTGATAACATAGTTACTTCAAATACTTGGGATAAATCCATCTTCATAAATGTAGGTGCGATTGAAGGTGGCATTGATACAATGCCCTGATACTGCACATCACCAAACACTAGTCCTAGGCCAGTGATAATCAGAATGCTGGCAATCACCGCCGACTTCATTCCCCGCTGCACCATAGCAATAATGAGGAAAAAGCCCAGCACAGCCATAACCGCCGGAAATGCCGTGATATCGCCCAGCGTCACTAGCGTAGCAGGACTTGCCACCACAATACCGGCGCTCTTAAGGCCAATCAGGGCAAGAAACAAACCAATACCTGCAGCAATACCGATACGTAACGACATGGGAATACTATTTACAATCCATTCTCGAATACGCACTAAGGACAAGATTAAAAAGCAAATTCCCGACAGGAATACCGCGCCTAACGCAGTCTCCCAGCTGTAACCCATTTCACCCACGACTGTGTAGGTAAAAAAGGCATTAAGTCCCATACCTGGAGCAAGCGCAATGGGATAATTCGCCATCAACCCCATAACCAAACAGCCGACAGCCGCCGCCAAACAGGTCGCCACAAATACAGCACCATGGTCCATGCCTGCATCGGCTAACATCATTGGGTTCACAAAAATGATGTAGGCCATCGTCATAAATGTTGTCAAACCTGCGACCGCTTCCTGCTTGAGGCTCGTTTGATTTTGTTTCAGTTTGAACAGTTTTTCTAACATGGAACAAGGTTCCTTTTTATTTTAAGTATGTAGGGTATTTAGATGTGAACACTATGTAACGTGATGACATTTGCAGCCGATTATAGGGAGTTTAGGCTGGTCAGGCCAGAAAATTGGCAAAGGAGTAATGAAGAGAAAATGCTCAAATATCTATGCAAACGAATGCAATATCCTCGGGTGAGACTCGCGTTGAAGGTTAAGCATAAAAAATGAACATATTATGAACAAGATGATTAACTCGTTAGCGACCAATGCTGATTTGTAGCCATAAACAGCCCACATAAAGAGTAACAAGGATATATACAGCAGAAATAACTAAATTCAATTTCCACAGACTCAACCAAAAACTCCCTTTAAAATATGTACGTAGCCTTACTTCTGATTTGCATAATGTTAAAGAAGAAGGTACCAACATTAACGCAGAACAGCCAAAGGTTGGTAATACCATAAAAATCATGCCTAAACCCGCAGCCCCAGCAGAAGCTTCAGATGTTTGACAGTCAATAGATGCTAGCGTTATATATCCTAAAATGACGCCTGCAATGGCAAGAATAAAACCTAACAGTTGAAGAGTTCTCAAATTCATCCTTGGTAACAAACAGCGTTTAAATTGACTTATCGTAAAATCCTATCAGCTCAGCGATTTCGCTTAGATGGGTATCGACCCAAGCGCTGCTGATCGGCCCCCAGGTGACTATGCGGTAATAACCTGAATTGTTACGGCTGCCTTCCTGCACAAACTCGACTCGAATACCTATATCCTCAAAAGCTGCGATAGCGTCCTGTAAAGTTCGGCGAGGCATTCCGGTTAACTTATTGAGTGATAATAGATTATGGCGGTCATCATCCATTAAATGCGCCAAATATAACTTACGCAGAAACGCCTTATTTTGCTTTGAAACCTGTTCGGATGCTGGCATTGAAAGTGACATAGGATGACCTGTCTGGAAACAAAAGTAATTATCATCAAAACTACTTTATATTCAGTCAATAAGGCAATAGCCAATACTAAATACTTACGGTTCGCGACAAGATCATCAGATAACAAATCTGCACTTAAATCAAACAAAACGACTTGTCATCCTCCCCCAACAACTGTTATTTCTAATATCACTCAACACCTATGAAGAAAGGCTAAAATGAGCCAGACAATCACAGCAGACCAAATACTGACATTTTGGTTTGAAGACATTGACCCAAAGCTTTGGTGGATTAAAGATGTTGAATTTGATACCCAGATCAAACAGCGCTTCGAAGGTGTACTACTTCAAGCTAAACGGGGAGAGCTTTCACATTGGCGAATCACGCCTCAAGGTCGATTAGCTGAGATCATAGTGCTCGATCAATTCTCCCGTAATATTTACCGCAATACGCCTGCCGCATTCGAAGCCGATGCGATAGCCCTAGTGCTCGCCCAAGAGGCCGTTGCCCAACGGGTCGACACAGCACTAAAATCCAAACAAGTCCCTTTTCTATTTATGCCCTATATGCACAGCGAATCGGCAGCCATTCACCAAGTAGCAGTAAAACTGTTTAATCGCGAAGCTGCGATAACAAACCTCGCGTTTGAACTGCGCCATAAAGCGATTATCGACAGGTTTGGCCGCTATCCACATAGAAATATTATCTTAGGCAGGGAGTCTACGGCGGAAGAAATTGCTTTTCTGACTGAACCGGGCTCATCCTTTTGAGCCTGTAATAGGTTAAAGCGTTAATGTGTATTTGATAAATAAAGCCGTGCTGAGTTCACAGACACACTACACTTACTCAAGAAAGTCATGGAATGACTTGGCGAGTATCAAACACAGTTGCAAGTGTATACCGCGGAGGTGTTGGTAACTTATGGCGCATAAACTAAATAAGCCAAATAGCTCAGTGGCTCGTCGTAACCGCTATAAATTGATGGGGTTACTCATCCTATGCGGCGCTCAGCTCGGCCAAGCGGCTGAAATTAAGATAGGCGTCAGCCTGTCTATCCCGCCCTATGTCATCCAAGCAACCAATAGCGGGATCGAACTCGAATTACTTAACCAAGCCCTCGCCGTTAAAGGCCATACTGCTTCTATCCACTACTTACCACTGGCGCGCACTTTCCATGAACTCAGGGAGGGTAAACTCGATGGCATCATCAACATCAAAGAAGGAATGATTAACAACGTTTTTTATTCCAACGTTGCGATAACCTACCAAAACTGCGCCATTAGCCTCGAGAGTAATCAATTTAACATCAATAGCATAGAAGACTTAAACAACAAACAAGTCGTCGCCTTTCAACGTGCATCATCGTTACTGGGGGAAGAGTTTGCCAACATGGTTAAGACCAATAGCGGCTACCAAGAACAAGCGAGGCAAGTGCAGCAGGTTTATATGCTGATGAAGCGCAGAGCCGATGTCGTTGTGATGGATAAAAATATTTTCAAATACTACTTAAAGCAGGCCTATCTTGAGGGCAAACTCACTGAGAAAGACTTAAAACAACAGGCGATTTGCCACCAAATATTCCCACCTACAGAATACAAGTTCGCGTTTCTCAGTGAACAAATTCGGGATGATTTTAATGCGGGACTCAAACAAATTACCCAAGATGGTAGCTTAGTGGCTCTGCAGGAAAAGTATCGACGCCTGATGTCATTTGACAATGAAGCCGAGGCGTCGACTAAGTTAACAGAACCTAAAATGATCAAAAATGATTCCTACTAAACTTATCCCATAGTGTTATTTCACCACCAACACAGGGCACTTAGCGTACTTAACAATATCCTGTGTAACGTGGGGTTTTAAAAAGTCAGCTAAACCGCTGCTCCCATGACTAGCGATAACCACCATGCCTACATCAACGGCTTCCGCTAAAATCTCATCAATAGCATCACCATGGCGCACGACTAACTTAATATTGAGCCCTTCGGTAAGGTTCTGCTGCATTTCCTGCTGCAAACTTTGCATTTTTGCATCAACGAAAGCTTTGAGTTCATTTTCCAATGTAGCGGGAATATCGACCGCAATACCATAACAATGGGCGCCACGGGCAGGGCTAGTCACATGCAACAACCGAATATCGACGTGATAAACATTTGCCATTTCAACCGCATATTTTAACGCATGGGCCGCAGTGGATGAAAAATCCGTAGGGCATAACACTTCTTGAGTACGCATAAGCTTATCCATCATTTGAGTTTTTAATTAAGCTAATTATTAAGGCCAAAATACCACTATTTTATAGCAGTTTGCTATGCTTCTTGCGTACCCATTTCAATTAATTATTCTTTATCAATCAAAAAGAAAGGACGCTATAAGCGCCCTTTGGATTTATAGAGTCAAAGCCAGTTACTTAACCACAAGCACAGGACAAGTTGCACCATTCGCCACCGCTTCTGAGACATTGGTGTGTAAAAAATGCGAAATCCCAGTTCGGCCATGGCTAGCAATTACTACCATGCCAATGTCTTTACTGTTGGCCTCTTCTAAAATTTGATAGACAGGATCGCCACGGCGGATCAAGGTAGTGATAGGAAGCTCAGTATTCAATCCATCCAATAGTGCTCGCATTTTAGTTGCCGCCGCTTCCTCCATGCTTTTAGCAAGCTCTTCAGGGGTAATAGATAGAATCATAAAGTTTTCATCACCGATCGGCTGTTCAACCACATGTAAGATTTTTAGCCCTACATGGTATAGATTAGCCATTTCAATGGCATAACTCAGTGCATGGGCCGCAGTTTCCGAAAAATCTGTGGGCCAGAGTATTTGACCTGTACGCATAATTTGTACTCCTTCTATGGCGCGAATGGATTGCTGGGTGAATCTTTACTGTGCTGCTATAACGCCCGATTTAGCGCATTGGCAGACCACAAACTTCATCTCACAACCTTAGTCTCTTAGCCAAGCAACAGCATCGCCATTATCAACAAAAAACCTTACCTCAGCAGGCGTAAACCAGTTTGCCAATTTAGCCAACACTTCCTGCAAAGTCGTCTTACCGACGATGGCTATTTTCTCGAAATGACGAATATGCTTCACCCCAAGTTTGAGATCGTCCCAAGCGGCCTGTAGTTCCAAGCCTTCCAACTCGGTGACATCTACCAAGGCGAAGATATCAGGATCTTTCACCCCAGCTAATGCAGACTCCAACACAGGCACCATCATTTCGTAGTCTTGATGAGTTAAGGTACCGATAGCTTTAAAGGTAACGAAAAAATCATCATCACCATAACGCTCAATACCAATCGAAATTCCGTGCTTTAACAATGCCATACATACTCCTTATGTAACAACCCTTGATTTAGTGTAAAAGCTAACGCCACAACAAGCCGTGATCTTGCTCAAAAATACACCAGATACCTTGCACCATCTCACTAAGCAAGCTAGGATAAACCGACTAATCAGTCGGTACTAATTTAATAAAAGACTCAATCGAGACGATTACTTAAATAAAGTACCGAATAAGACTCTGCCTACCATTTCCCTTGGAGCAACCACTATGAATATGGCCACCGAACACCTTAATACTTCGCCACTGACTCAGTTGCTCCAACGCCAACGCAGCAGTTATTTAGCGGCGCCGAATCCTAATTACGCTACGCGAGTGGAGCAATTAACTCGACTGAAGGCGGCCATACTGCAATTTCAAACACCCTTAGTCGAAGCCTTAAGCCAAGACTACGGCCATAGATCGATTGATGACAGCCTGATCTCAGACATTATGCCTGTCATCAACAACATCAATTACAGCTTGAAAAACCTCAAAAAATGGCTCAAGCCCAGCGCTCGCCATGCGGGCATCTTACTCGCCCCCGCCAAAGTCACAGTGCATTATCAACCTTTGGGGGTGATCGGCATTATCGTGCCGTGGAATTTCCCCGTAATGCTGTCAATTGGCCCGCTAGTGACAGCTATTGCCGCGGGTAATCATGCCATGCTCAAAATGTCTGAATTTACCCCAGCGACTAACCAAGTGATCAAACAGTTATTGGCACAAGTCTTCGATGAATCCCACGTGGCGGTTGTTGAAGGTGAGGCGGATATTGCTGCCCAATTTTCTGCCCTGCCCTTCGATCATTTACTCTTTACAGGCTCGACCACAGTCGGCCGCCATGTGATGCGCGCCGCAGCGAATAATCTCACCCCAGTAACACTCGAATTGGGTGGTAAATCCCCTGTGATTATCGCCCCCGATATGCCGCTTGAGATAGCAGTAGAACGAATGATTTACGGTAAGTGTTTGAATGCCGGACAAATCTGCGTCGCCCCTGATTATGTGCTTTGCCCTAAAACCAAGGTGGATGACTTTATCGCCGCCTACCAAGCTAAGTTTAAGGCCATGTACGGCACCATTAACCACAATAAGGACTATGGCAGCATCATTAATACACGTCAGTTTGACCGCTTGATGACAGTGCTCGAAGACGCCAAAGCAAAAGGTGCCCGTGTTATTTCAGCAACTGACGAAGCCATAGATAGCCAACATCGTAAACTCGCAACTCAGTTGATAACTCACACCAGTGAAGACATGCTATTGATGCAAGAGGAAATCTTTGGTCCATTGTTACCGATTATTAGCTACGACTCCTTAGATGAAGCGATTCAGTACATCAACCACAGAGCCAGACCCTTAGCGCTTTATGTGATGAGTTTCGATGAGCCAACTCAGCAAAAGATCCTCCAGCAGACCCATTCTGGCGGTGTTTGTATCAATGAAACCGTGTTTCATGTCGCCGCCGACGATGCGCCCTTTGGCGGAATAGGCCCGTCGGGCATGGGGCATTACCATGGCAAGGAAGGCTTTTTGACCTTCAGCCACGCTAAAACGGTACTCAGCCGTGGCCGATTCAACACAGGCAAATTTGTTCACCCGCCCTACGGCACTTTTATCCAGCGCATCTTAATGAAGCTATTTTTGCGCTAGTCATTGGGGGATAAATCTTGAATAAACCATCAACAACACAATCCATTAAAACCATGACAGATAAACGCCAAGCTATTCTCGATACTGCCTTAGCGCTCTTTGTCAGCCAAGGATTTCATGGCACGTCTACCGCCTCGATTGCAAAACAAGCAGGCGTAGCAACGGGCACCTTGTTCCATCACTTTCCTTCTAAGGAAGCCTTGATGGAATCTTTGTTTCTTACCATAAAACAAGAATTTGCCGATGCCTTACTGTTAAACACCCATAAGGGCAGCGATCTTAAACACAATGCCCTACAACTATGGCAAAGTGCGATAGATTGGTCGCTGGATAACCCTGTCAAACAACTGTTTTTTCAGCAATATTCAATGTCGCCCATGATTGCTGCTAAGGTGCGCGATCAAGCGATGAATAGCATCTTAGGCTTTATTAGCGAACTCATTAAGCAGGGACAAATGATGGGGCTAATCGCCCATTATCCAGTGGAATTGATGCTAGAAAACTGCCACGGCCAATATCTAGCAGCAACGCGTTTCTTTATCGATAACCCGCACTTGGGGACAGATAAAACATACCGCGATGCCAGTTTTGAACTGTTTTGGAAGGCCATGCAAGCGGACTAAAATAGCCTAATATCAACTGACTGCTGCAATAACTGCAATAAAAAACCGAGTCAGCTTAACTGGCTCGGTTTTCTTTTACGCTATCGCGACTAAGTGCTAAAGCAGAAGCCTGCTTTGCTCTAGCATCTAATACCGACTTTCAGGCACCTAGCCCTGACTCAACTCTTGGGCTTTTTCTGCTGGCTGCGCCACTTGAGTTGGGCTCCAGTAGCCTTGTTTGATGCCCTTATCAATCAGCTCAGCGACCGCCAATTCAATGGCTTGTAATACGCAAAACTGCACTGGCTCATTGGTAGTAAAACCGACTTCAGCCTCAGCGAGTCGATTTAAACTCGTGTAACGGAACAAACCCGCACGCATTTCTTGGGACAAGACTCGTTTGCTGGTTGAGACCGACATCATGACTTTACCTGTGTGTACATCCACGGCGCGTAGATAAATGGTCACCAGATCTTCACGGTACATTTCAGAAGCGCCAATGCCGTAGTATTCGACACCGCTACCACCAGTGCTAGTGTTGGTCTCATAACTAATCACCCCACCTTCGAGTAACAATCTGGCGGTGGATAATACGGGCACTTCATCGCCCTTAGTACCGCTCTGCTTGTTGCTGATCTTACGCTCGGTAAGCAAATTTTGTAGCCCTTCACGCTCAACGGGTGTAAACCATTTAGAGTCGAGCAAAGTCTGCATCAACATCGATGTTGCGCCCTGAGTCACCGCGGTCGAAAACGAACTCACGTTAGCCTGCGGCTTATATTGGCCAGTTTGATCGCGAAAGGAATACACGGCCACAGGGATAGGAAACTTAGGTCCTGGTTGAGTTTGCAACCCACGCATCACCTCACTCAAGGGGTTAACCTCGGCAGCCGTGATATTTAAATCGGGTTTGGAGATCAGGCTACAGGCCGACACACTTAGCAGTAATAAACTCACTAACACTAGACGGGCCATTAGTTGACTCCTCCGAATGTCGGCATTTCAATCACAGTGACTTCACCGGTTTCAGTATTAGTAATAGTTAGCATCACGCCATTTCCCGTTGAAGCCACTTCAATCCGAAAATCACCTGTATCGTAAACACCATCGGTAATTTCACCATCAGCAACACCGCGGGTGATTGAGTTAATGATATTACGCTCTAGGGATTCTTTAAAACGGGTGACAAAGTCCTTCTCGGTCGAGGTAGATTTATTGTCATTCTGGGCTTGGGCTTTATTTAATAGAAAAGCCCCATTTTGTGGATTGCCGCCAAAACTGGGATTCACTGGCGTATAAATCAATTCAGTGGCTTGGCCACTGCTTGCCACACATAGCGTGACAAGAGCAAGTAACGTCCTGTATGTCATTATTATTATCCTAAAAGTCGTCCGATGTTCCTGAAAAATCACCTGTTATTGCATTGGCTCTGACTTGCGCTAAATAATCAATCGTAAGCAAAATCGCCTGCTCTGCGCTCTCTTTAATCGGATTTGCACGACGACCAAAATGGGTGGTGTAAATCCGAGTCCCGTTTACCTCTAAGGTTAAAACGGTTCCAGCCTGTGGAAACACTGTCTCATATAGAGTGACGTTAAAGCCTTGGGTAAAGGGCAGTTCGCGCCAATAGCTTGAGTAGTAAAAGCCAAAGTCCTTACCAAACCGAGTCAAGGTTCTATCTATTACTAAGCCACTAATTTCAATGTCGTTATCGGCAATAGTGATAGGGGAAGCCAGCAGCAGGAATGGACATAAAACGTAAGTAAGCAGACGCTGTTTTAACTGTTTCACTTATCCCTCCTTAACCTTTTTAATCGAACCTTAAAAACCGCGCTAACCTCTGTTAGAACAAGGTGAGTTTTAACGCAAATTTTCGATAAAACAGGTTAACAGGGTTAAAGATCTCCCGTCATTACGCTGGGGGGCAAATTAGCCCGAAGAGCTAAGGTAAAAATGCAAAAATAGCCCATTTGGCTAATACGCCAAGAGGCTGTTGAGGATAGGAGTTATGCATTAAACAAGCGGATAAGATAAGCAATAAAAATGCGACTTAAGAGTCGCATTACGGTGTTTATTCAAAACGCTAGCATTATTGTGGTAACCATAGTCGAACCAACAGGCCACCGTCACTGCGATTATGCATGCTAATACTGCCATCGTGGGCTTCGATAATTTCACGGCACAAAGGTAAACCTAAGCCTGTACCCGATTGTTTTGTTGAGTAAAACGGCAGTAGCGCCTGCTCTAATACTTCACCAGACATACCTGCGCCGCGATCCTCAATCACAATACTAAAACCTCCACCATCCACTAAGGTTTGATACCGAATCGACAGGGTGACATCCTCGGGGTTTGAGCCAGATTCATGGGCGTTTTTAAGTAAATTGAGGAGCACTTGCTCCATCTGTCCTTGGTCGAAATAGCCATCGACCTCAGGTAACTCATGCCTAAGTTTAAAGGGATAATGCTGAGTTAACTGGGCAGTAAATTGCATCCAATTCACCTGACGCCGTTGCGGGAGCGGCAACTTAGCAAAACGGGCATAGTTAAAGATAAACTGGCTTAGATGACTGGTGCGATTCTCGATCGTATCGAAAATCAAAGTTAACTTCGGATTATCAATATCTTTAGTGAGCAGTCGGCCGGAGTTCACCATAGAGGCGATGGGCGCGACTGAGTTATTGAGTTCATGACTAATAATGCGGATGACTTTTTTCCATACTGCCACCTCTTGACGATTAAGCTCGCGGGTCATCTGCTTGAGCAAAATCAAGTTATGCTGTTGGTTATTCAATAAAAAATGACCACGACTTAAATACCAAGTTTCCACATCATCTTCACCCATGGCGAAGAGTCCGTTCTTTTCATGTTTAAGCGCTAAGGCCAATACTTCGGGCAAATCCACCAGCAATTCATCTAAGCTCAAGCCTTCCATTCTGCCCTTTTTATGGAATAGGTGACGCGCCGCATCATTGGCGTAAATGAGCCGCTGATGATCGTCCAGTAACAACATCACATTGGGAGAACTTTGAATCACCTTATCCAGTAATAACTCCCGCTGGTAAATGTACTGCCTTTCTTGGCGCAATTTAGCAGCGCTATGGTTAAATAACTGCGCTAAGGTTTTGAGCTGACCTTCGCCATGTTCAGGAATACTCACACTAAAGTCATTATCACTAAAATTTAGCAAGCCGACTTCAAGGGAATCTAAACTGCGGCTGAGATGTCGAGTCAACCAAGCAATACCTAAACCACAGACAGCACAAGCGAGAAGCAACACGATCAAACCTTCACCTAAGGTCAAACTCGAGACACGCTCTCCCTTAGCTATCTCAGCGGATATCGTAGGAGATACAGGTGCTTTGGGCGGTAAAATAGATAGCGGTTCTACACGTAAAGGCTCAACCACATGAGGAATAGAATTAAACAGCCCTTCTTTAAGTTGTTCTAACTTGAAGAGTTTTATTTGTAACTGCTCTTGTTTAAGTTGTTCAAGCTTTTGCAGCTCGGCCTTAATCTGCTCGGCCCTCTGGTGCGCTTGCATCGCCGCAGCCTCCTGCAATTGCTCACTATTGTTAAGGGCGAGTTCGATGGAGGCGACCGTTTTCTCAAGCTCCGCAAAATCGAGTTGCACATTCACATCAGGGATTTCAATCGTGTTAGACGTGGCAACAGACGAAGCATCGGGTGAGATATACTTCACCAAAGCAAAACTCAGCAAGA
Source organism: Shewanella sp. SM29 (assembly GCF_025654245.1). Taxonomy (NCBI): domain Bacteria; kingdom Pseudomonadati; phylum Pseudomonadota; class Gammaproteobacteria; order Alteromonadales; family Shewanellaceae; genus Shewanella; species Shewanella sp. SM29. The sequence continues at coordinate 14,968 of NZ_JAKKRN010000001.1, read as the reverse complement.
CGCCAAAGGCGCAGCAAGCCATTGAAAAAATGATAAGTTTAGTTCGAATTAACACTCAGATTCCTTAATCGATAGCCTTTACCCTAGCATCTGCACTTAGCCTATGACTTATCTAAACCAAACTTGTCCATCCGCCGATACAGCGCTTGGCGACTGAGTCCAAGCGCTTTTGCCACCCGAGCAATTACGCCATGATGCTGTTTTAACGCCGCTTCGATATCTTCTCGGCTCACGTCTATCGCCTCATTGGTATCTGACACTTGGGCACGAACAGATTCATGATAAAATGCGGTATTTACGGGGATGGAAGCGGGCGAATAAACAGGTAGTGGATCAGAGTGTCTCAAGCCAGATAGCCGCGACTCAGATACAGCCGAAACACTGGAAGCAGATTTTATAACACTCGCAACAGTCGCCAAACCAAAGTCAGCCTCAGTCAGCACATGGCTTTGCGCCAATAATACGGCTCGCTTACAGGCATTTTCAAGTTCGCGCACATTTCCTGGCCAGCGGTGCTGTAATAACGCCTGCAACGCGGGTTTACTCAAGCTAAAATCGCTGCCAATAAAATGCTGCACTAAAGGTAAAATGTCATCGGTGCGTTGATTCAGCGGTGGCAACGCCAGTTCGATAACATTTAAGCGGTAAAACAAATCCTCACGGAATCGCCCTTCAGCGATATCTTGGGCCAGATCCGCATTGGTCGCACTGATCACCCGCACTTTTACTTTCTGGGTTTTATGGCTTCCTAAGCGTTCAAATTCGCCAGTTTGTAGCACCCGCAATAATTTCACTTGCCCAGATAACGGCAAATTACCAATTTCATCTAAAAACAGCGTGCCGCCGTCTGCCGCTTCGAAACGGCCAATACGCGCTTTAGTCGCGCCAGTAAAAGCGCCCGCCTCGGCACCAAACAGCTCGGCCTCTAATAAATCCATCGGCAAGGCGCCGACATTAACCTTAATAAAAGGTTTGTTTTTTAAGGGTGAATTGGCGTGGAGAATATCGGCAAGCTTGTCTTTACCCGCGTCATTGGGGCCAGTGATCAAGACCGACACATCGGAGCGCGCCAGTTGCAAGGCTAAATCAATGCAACGCTGCATAGCACCGCTACCAAAGACAATACCGCAGAGATCCGCATCGGCGATCGCCACTTGGCGTTGATGATTCACCCGCTCCAAGCGGTGGTTAGCACGGGAGAGTTTATAAAGCGCAATCAGATTAGTGATGCTATTGAGTAGCTTAGCGTCATCCCAAGGTTTGCCCATATAATCGGCAGCGCCCGCTTTGACTAATTCAACTGCCGTTTCGAGTTGCGTCCACGCCGTCATCAAAATAATCGGCAAATCCCCTTGGCGTTCGCGCAGGGCGTAAAACAGCTGCCGACCTTCCTCACCCGAGGTGGTATCTCGGGTAAAGTTCATATCTTGGATCACTAAATCCACATCTTGAGTCGCCAATAACCCAAGGGCGTCCTCTGGGCTATGGCAAGTCAGCACCCGATAATCATTGAGTTCTAGCATCAAACCTAGGGCTTGGCAGATGGCATGATTGTCATCGACGATAAGGATAGTATCCATAAGTGTGAGTGTTGTCCTAAGTAAAACTGTTAACCGTAAAGTAACAAAAAGTGCAATAACATCCTATTGTTATCGCACTTTTGTCGAGCTTTTATCGTACCTTGAGTAACATCAAATATTCCGCTATACGCTGCGAGTTGCGGTTGCTGGCGAAATATTTGCCGCCTTACGCGCTGGCAAGTAAACCGCTAACGTGGTGACAATAAACAAACCTGCCACAGTAATTAGTGGGTAGCTTAAGTCCAACATAGGCAAGCTATAGATTTTCATCAACTGTTGGCCTAACTGTATCGCTAACAAGCCGCCCAGCACGCCTCCCGCTAAGCAAATCAAATAGTTCTCCACGAGGAAGTAACTGATAATATCGCGCTTTTTAGCCCCCAATGCACGGCGGGTACCTATCTGCTTAGTGCGGCGCTGGATATTAAACATCACCATGCCCGTTAAACCGAGCGAGGTGATAAGCAATAACAACACCACCATCATAGTTAACACAGTAATCATCAATTTATGATCTCGGTATGAGCTATCTTTTAAGGCCTCGATTGACTTAAAGCCATCGAGCACTCGGTTTGGATTCTCGGCCAGCAGCGCTTTTTTTATCGCGTCTTTAAGCTCGGCGTGAAACTCAGGTTTGGCCCGTACCATGTAAGAACTGCTGCCATAATCCACATTTTGAATCACACTATTTTCAAGGCTAGAACTGTCAATCCACGCGCCTTGTAGTTTTTCGACTACGCCAATCACAGTGATCTGCGCATCCTTACCTTCATACAACACTTTGCCAAGTGCGGATTCATCAGGCCAAATGGCTTTGGCTAACACACTGGAGATGATCGCTAATCGGCTAGGGCTATCGAGGTTATCCTTAAGTTCATGGGGGTAAAAGTTACGTCCCTCAATCAGCTTAATGCCTAAGGTCTCAATGGTGTGATCTGTCCCTAAATACATGGCAAATTGCGGTGTCGATTTAGCGCTATCGGGGTCGGGGCCCAGATTTAACGTGCTCGACCAGCCGCCACCGCTTAACGGCAACATATTGGTTGAGGTCGCATCAATCACATTGGGTAGCCCCCGCAAAATTTGCTGATCAATTTTGTTTTGCGCGGTTTTATCAATCAATGGATCGAAGTTGAACAAGCTAAAGGTCAAGACTTCTGACTCTTTAATCCCTGAATCACGCTGCATCAGGGCTAAACGCTCTTGAATAATAAAGCTCGCATTCGCCACAATTGCCACAGACAAGATAATCTGAATAAGCAGTAAGACTGGACCGCTTTTACTGCGCAATAAACTGCTGAGAATAGGTTTAATATGCAACATAATGAGTCCCTTACTGGCTTTTTAGATAAACGCTAGGTTTAGTGCGACACACCACCCATGCGGGATACAAACCAGCCAACAAGGCTGTGCCTACCGCAATACTTGGGGTGATAATCCACATACTCGCCGATAAATGGGTTAACCCCTTCGCGACCTCAAACTGGGCCGATAACCCATAAAGCGAAGCGTAGGCCCAAGCGAGTCCCAGCAAACCACCGAATAAGCCAATCATGCCCACTTCCACCATATATTGAGCGAAGATTTGGCCACGGCTAGCGCCGATTGCACGGCGCACTCCCACTTCGGGTGCGCGCTTGAGGAACTTTGTCAGCATTAAACCTAATATATTGACTAAACAAACACTTAAAAACAGCGCACTCAAGCCAACCAAGATTTTATTGTCTTCGGGCACCACATGATTGTATTCAAGCCAAGTTGCCACATCGGATACTTTGACTGAGTCAGCGGCAGATTTATTATCCGTAAAACGGCCCAGGGCTTTTTGCTCCGCTACATAATTGCTGAGCCAAGAACGGTAACTGGCTACTGCGTCTTTATTTGGTAACTCAACCCAATACAGCAGCCACACTTTTTCAGAGTTAAGGCGATCACTGTAACTATTCATCGTCTCAAACTTCCAACCCGACGTGTTACCCCATACATCAAACTCTTCGATAGGTGTCAGCGAAAACGGTACAAAAATTTGTTCCGTGTCGTTAAAGGCACCGTTAGTGGGATCATAATATTTAGGCTTAGGATCCCAAGCATCAATCACCCCAACCACTTGATAAGGTTTACGATTAAGATAGATAACTTTGCCAACACTGTTTTGACCCGCAAACAACTTTTGATTGAGTTTATCGTTAATCACCACTTGATAAGCAGGTTCAGTGTCGACGGATTTATCCCACGCATTACCGTACAAAAATGGCACGTCAAACAGCTTAAAAAAGTCACTGTCCGTCACCCGAATTCTTTCTAAAATAGGCGCAAAATTGGCATCCTCCGTTTGCACTGCCATCCCAGTGCGAAACATCGCAGCTTGGCGTTTAGGTAAGGAATTGTTGCGCAGATTCATCGCGTCTTGGTAAGTCACTAACGAGTTTAACTCATCCCAAGAATCAGGACCTTGGCTCCAAAGCTGTACCGCATTTAACTCATCAGAGCGTTCACCCGCAGGATTAAATGACATCATCTTGTATACGTTTAACGTAGTAATCGTGATACCAATACCAATCGAAATCGCCAACACCATCAACAGCGACAGCACTGGGGTTTTCTTAATGCTGCGCCAAGCTAAATCAACATAATAAAAGAACATAATGCATATCCTTAACGGTCGGCGTTGGCGACAAGTTTGTCGATATCAGTCGCAGCAGTGATGTCACTGACATGTCGATGACCTTGATGATACATAGTAAAGTCACACACTTGACCATCGACAATTTGAATGTTGCGTTGGGCGCGTCGAGCGAGTTCAGGATCGTGCGTCACCATGATAATGGTCGTGCCCGCTTGATTGATATTTTCGAGTAATTCCATCACTTGACGTGCCATTAGGCTGTCGAGGTTTCCCGTAGGTTCGTCGGCGAGTAGGAAACGTGGCTCCCCCGCCAAAGCACGAGCAATCGCCACCCTTTGTTGTTGTCCACCCGACAACTGAGTAGGTAAATGTTTAAGCCGTGAAGCTAAGCCCACTTGTTCTAATGCCTCTTGTACACGACGTTGACGCTCCTTGGCATTAAAACCACGATAGCGCAGCGGCACTTCGATATTCTCTGCTAAGTTAAGATCGGGAATTAAGTTAAAACCTTGGAAAATAAAGCCAATTTTTTCATTTCGGATAGTGGCGCTCTTGTTATCGCTCAAGTTAGACACGTTAATCCCATCGAGAAAATAGTCGCCGTGGGTAAAACCTTCGAGTAAACCTGCAATATTTAAAAAGGTGGTTTTACCCGAGCCAGAAGGACCTGTGACTGCGACAAATTCGCCTTCGTTCACCTCGAGGTTAAAATCGCGCAGGGCGTGGGTTTCTACTAAATCCGTTTTAAAAACCTTGCTCACATTCTTCATTGATAACATGTTAATTTCCTTTAAATAATCAAATCTATTTTGCGCCCAGACTCTGCGTCTACACCTTAGGCATCGACTCATGTACGACCGTAATCAGCACACCTTTATCAGCCAAAGAATGGCTCAACGACACACTCTAAAAACCACATAAAAGCGCCCAGCATAAGGTTGGCAGTTTCGGTAGAAACCTCACCCACTTGGCGAAACTCATCCAAAGGATTGCTCCATTCCAACAAATTGAGTCCGAGGAAAAACCAGCTATTGGCCTCACCGATACTTAGTTCCACCGCAACCACCAGTAATAATAAGGCTAGTACTCCAAACATTTAGGATGACATCAACACGCTGATATCAAATTGTTTATCACGCATATCCGGCTCCTATTCTTATCCATGTCGCAGCAGGTTTCGTCATTCACCTTGATCACTGCGCTGTTAAATTCATCAGATTGGTTGTTTAATAATTTACGAATATCGGTCATCAATGAATTCTGACCTGTTCGGCGTGATTAAAGGGATCAACACTTGAAATAACCCACTCATCTCCGGCTTTGCCACCATCAAGCACTTCGACTTGGCTCAGGCTAGTACTGCCGAGCTTAACCTCACGACGACTGGCTAAATCGCCCTCGATTTGATAAGCCACATTACCCCCACCGCTGGTCATAAAGGCGCCGCGTTTTACCATAAGAACATTAGGTCTGTGCTCTAATAACACTCGGGCCGAGATGCGTTGATTCTGGCGCAGTGTTAGGCTGTCGCTTTGGTCAAATTGCACTCTTGCGGTCACTTCACGGTTACGCACTTCTGGGGAAATTGACGATAACTTGCCCATTAACTTAATACTGCCAAAACTCAACTCGACTTCCATGCCTAAACCCAGATCATCCGCATAGGATTCAGGCACGGCTAACTCAGCCTCATAGGCGCTTAAATCCACAACAGTTAAAATCGGTTGGTTAGCGCTAAGACGGGTTTTCTGCTCGGTAATCCAGTTACCGATAATGCCGTTAACAGGTGCAATAATATTCAAGGCATCGACTTGACGTTCTAATTCACGCACCGCGAGAGTTTGACGCTCAACTTCTAGGGCTTTGTTTTTAATTTCAAAGGTTAACGTATCTTTCGTTAACGCCACTTCTTGCTCGGCATGCTTAAACTTCAGCTTGGCTTTGTGTAAATCATCTTTGCCCTTTTCATAATCAATCTGGCCAATAAGCTGACTTTGAATCAGCTCCTCTCCGCGTCGGCTTTCCCTATCCGCCGCTTCAAGATCGACCGTTGCGATATCTAAGGTTTGATAAGCTTGTAATTGATCGCGTCGTGCATCCAACTTAGCGCGCTCTAATGCACTCTCCATGCCCGCTAATACGGACTTGGCTTGCGCTAGCTGATTAGTGAGTCTTGGACTATCGAGTTTGGCGACCACATCGCCCTTATTAACAGTATCGCCAGGATTGCTGAGCAGAGTCACAGTACCTTCCTCTGTGCTATACAAAATAGGCGCATTGGCCGCCACGATTTTACCTGTGGTCGCCACATCGCGGGTTAACGTTCCAACGAAGAGTTTTGCGGTAGTGATGTCGCTGCGGCTTAAGGATTTGCTCACGCTATCAGTGCCCAAGCTCGCCCAAACTAAGGCGCTGACTAATAAGGCGCAACCGCCAATGATCAGCGGTAACTTAAGACGTTTAGAGGTAGATGGCACAAGTACTGTATCTTGGCCGCTAGTATCTTTAATCATGGCTTTACTCGCTTCCCTGTTGGAATCATCAGTGCCGGAACGCAATCAACGGACACTATTGGAAATCTATACCACAGAGATAGCAAAGCCTATGCCAAATAGTTAAACACATTATTATTCAAAACTTTAAATTAAAATTATTGATAGAAGTGTCCGCGGACACTGGGGTTTAAATCGAAAAGTGTCCGCAGCAGATTAATCAAAAGTGTCCGATGCTAAAAACAGCGATATAGCGCGAGCCATGCTGCTAAGCGTTTCAATTACATGTCCTAACAGATTTATTGGCCGAAACTACCGAGTTTCCCTTTACAGTAAAATCCTTGCCACATAAGATCCTGCCACCCTCGCAGCAAAAACGATCAAAAGACCAAACCCTATGACTACAATAACAATCACTCGCCCAGACGACTGGCATATTCATTTAAGAGACGGCGCCCAGCTTAAAGATACAGTGCGCGATATCAGCCGCTATATGGGCCGCGCCATCGTCATGCCAAACTTAGTGCCCCCCGCTATCGATACTGAAACCGCACTGGCCTATTACGATCGCATTAAAGCGCAGGTGCCCGCGGGCTCACAATTCGAACCTTTGATGGTGTTGTATTTAACCGACAAAACCAGCCCAGATGAAATCCGCAAGGCTAAAGCTTCGGGTAAAATTGTTGCCGCTAAACTCTACCCAGCGGGCGCGACGACTAACTCAGATTCCGGCGTAACCGATGTTAAAAACATCTATCCCGTACTCCAAGCCATGCAAGAAGTCGGTATGCTGTTTTTAGTCCACGGTGAAGTCACAGATTCAGCTATTGATATTTTCGACCGCGAGCGTGTCTTTATTGAAAATATCCTCAGTAAAATTGTCGCCGATTTCCCAGCGCTTAAAATCGTGCTTGAGCATATCACCACCAAAGATGCAGTCGATTTTGTCACTCAAGCCTCAGACAATGTGGCCGCGACTATCACGGCCCACCATTTGCTGTATAACCGTAACCACATGCTGGCTGGCGGTATTCGTCCGCATTTTTACTGCCTGCCAATTTTAAAACGCAACACCCACCAGCAGGCGTTGTTAGGTGCAGCGGCAAGCGGCAGCAAGAAGTTTTTCCTCGGTACAGATTCAGCGCCACACGCCAAGGATAAGAAAGAAGCGGCCTGTGGCTGCGCGGGTTCGTACACGGCTCATGCTGCCATAGAGCTGTATGCCGAAGCCTTCGAGTCGGTCAATGCGCTGGATAAACTCGAAGCGTTCGCAAGCTTTAACGGCCCAGACTTTTACCATCTACCACGTAATACCGATACCATCACGCTGGTCAAAAAGTCATGGGATGTCCCCGCCACTTACCCGCTTGGCGATACTAACGTAGTGCCTATTCGTGCTGGAGAAGCCATTGATTGGCAAGTTGAGTAAGCCTTAAGTCTTTAACATCAAGTCGCCTACGGGCGACTTTTTTATCAGATTTTGATTTTTAATCAACAATCGGTCAGTATCCTGCGCTTAGAATACGGCCCTTACTTATCACCTTTTAAGAGAAAATCAGTATGCCCACAAGGATGTTATTCTCCGTTTTATCTTCAAGCCTGTTGCTGACCGCCACGATCTCTTTGCCGACCTTTGCGGCCAATGAACTCACAGGGATCTGGCAGGGACAGTTAGGTAAAAGCAAGGTCAGAATTTGTTTTAATCAATATGGAACCGGCAGTTATTACTATCAACGCTACTTAACGCCGATAAGACTCGAGCAGCAAGATGAACTGTGGAAAGAAGAAGGCAATACAGGAAATTGGCAGTTTGATAGTGTCACGCCACAAAAACTGAGCGGCCATTGGTTTAAAGATACCGCGAGTAAATCGTTACCAGTGCAACTTGAGCGAGAAATCAGCCCAGATAAGGTCGAGGATTGTGGTGCCGATGCTTACAATCTACCGCTAGAAACCACGCCAAAACTCAGCCGAGGTAAATGGCAAAGCTACGAAAATATTGAGTATCGCCCGCTGACTTTTGGCACAGATGTAGGTATCGAATTTAAAGGCCCACAAACGGGTATATTGGCAATTAATCAATGGCTTGAACATAAGCTCACCGATGAAGTCCAACTAGCACAAACCTTTGACACTCGCCGCAGAATGCTGGCACAAATGGGCAGTTTTGTAACTGACGAAACCTTTGCCGAACCGATTTTTATTAATCAGCATTGGCTCAGTGTGCGCCTATATCGCTGGGCTGCAGGTTATGGCGCCAATGGTATCAGCCAAGAATTTGTGAGTTTCTCCCTTACCGACGGCAAACCTTTCCACCCGTGGCAGTGGTTTCTCGCCGATACGCAACCACGAAGTATGCTCGTGGGTATGAGTCATCCTTTACCCCCAGCATTAAGAGACAAATTGTTTACTGGCAAAGCACCGGACGCAGAATGCCCCACATCAGACGGCTCGGGATATTACCAGCTCACCCTTGAGCCAAAGGGCATCAAATTCTGGGAAACGCCCCGCGGCGATGGCTGTGAAAATGAGTTTATCCTCAGCCCGCAAGAAGCCATGCCCTATGCCACCCAATGGGGAAAAACACAGCTTAAGATATTGGAATAGTGTACTTAACTGAGAAAATATTAGAGGGAAAGAAAGCAGTCATGGCGATGATAGTAGTGCGATGATAGTAGCGCGACGACAAGCGCTCTTTCCCTCCCTACACAGCAATGCATTTCGAGATAATTCATTTCAGTAAGGAATCATCTTTGAGCAATTTAACCGCAAAAATAGCGACACCCGAAGCCTTAGTGCAAGCTCAGCTTGAAGCATAATATTTGAGCAAGGAGTGCCTACTACCTTGAAAAACACCGATGGTAGGTGTGAGAGCATTGAGAATTATAGATAAAAAAGGAGTTATCGATGAAGGAAATAGATTTTAATCAATTGCAAAATATAAATGGGATCTATTATGAAATAGATACACAAATACCTTTTACTGGGAAAAGTAAAAGGTATTATAAAAGTGATGATTGTGACGGATATAGGGAAATAACTTATAGAAATGGTCTAGAAGACGGTTCTTTTAAAACATATGATGAAGATGGTTTGCTATTGTTCGAAGGATCTTATAAAAATGGGTTGGAAGAAGGCCCTTACAAAAAATATTATGAAAATGGCGGAGTGGAGAAGGAAGGAAGTTATAGAAATGGATTAGAAGAAGGCCCTTACAAGATATTTTATAAAAATGGCGCTGTAAGGCTTGTAGGGAATTATAATAATGGATTAGAAGATGGTCCTTATAATAGATATTATGAAAGTGGGAGGATATTGAGAAAAGGAACTAAGAAAAATGGACTTCCAGAAGGAATTTGTGAATCATATTATGAAAATGGTCAATTGTGGGGAGTGGTTTTCTGTAAGGATGGTAAGCAGGAAGGCCTTTCTAGATATTATTATGAAAGTGGTCAGTTGTGGTGGGAGATGACGTATAAAAGTGGTTTGGAAAATGGCCACTCTATACATTATTATGAAAATGGAAAGGTCAATTGTGATGCAATTATTGAAAATAATCTAAAAGAAGGTCCATATAAGCGATATTATGAAAGTGGTCAATTGATGGAGGAAGGGACTTATAAAAATGACTTATTAGAAGGAGTCCTTAAAAGCTATTGTGACGATGGGCAATTAGCATCTGAAGAGATTTATAAAGATGGTCAATTAATCATGGTAAAAAATAAATAAAATTTAAATCTGCAATTCACTGAACCAGACTTATCTCGTCTGGTTCCCAGGGTAATCGCGTAAATGTTCATATTTTGTCCGCCTTGGCAAGCCCAGCCATTAATATCTTTTCAAGAAATGCGGTTTTCATCCAAGCTCGATTTCTTTTGGTCACTAGACTCGACTTGCTCGGCTATGCATTGAGCATATAAGCGAAAGTCAGGACTCCCATAACTCTTTTCTGCTTTATTATCAATATTATCAAGACATCCATTGTTCATAGCCTGTACCTTAAGCATCTAAATGTGCCCATATCACCTCTAAGCTATTGTCGTGCTTTGTTTTTGACTGCTTGCTGCGATAACATTTGGTGGTAATAAATTCTATTGCCCAACTCAGATCGGCCTTGAACTGCGTATTACCACGCATGGCAGTAAAAAAAGCGGACAGCCATGAATTTTTTAAGAATCAACCATCTGACATACAAAGGGATTAACCCAAATTAAGCACCATCATGGAAGTGACAGTCCGTGGCATGGTCGCTTATTCACATACATGTGATCGCGAGATTAGTATGTCCTATATAGCAGATGCCACGTTCGAGCATCCAGGGACGGGCTTGCTGCGTGTCACTGGAATGATAGTGCTTAATGGATATGGGAATTAAAGCTCCAGCAATATTTACAAACACACAAAGGATTAAGTTGGCATCCAAACTAAACTGCGGACAAAACTGAGTATTCATGATCTCACGCTGCGGTAGATAGCATTAACTCACCAAAAGATTTTTTGTTTACGAAAAAGTCTTAACCAAACATATCCTCATTGTTCAAAATAGGCTGAAAGAGCAAAATGCGCCTCTTGAAGCTGTATGCCAATTCGACTAACGCTCCTGTGTCTATGGCAAAATTAAATGTGTTGATTATGTGAAGGTAGGTGCAATGGATAGCTCAATATTAGTTTTTGATTCAGGTTCAGGTGGACTGACTGTCGCGGCCGAAATAAAAAAGAGAATCCCCAACATACGGCTGAGTTACGTCTCTGACGCTGGCTTTTTCCCGTACGGAAAAAAGCCGCACGATATACTTAAAAAGCGAATTTTAGACGTTATATCCAAAGCAAGCTCACTGACTCAACCCGATATCATCGTTATCGCCTGCAATACAGCGAGTACCATTGCGCTAGACTTACTTCGTGCTGAACTCAATATACCTATTGTCGGCGTTGTCCCTGCGATAAAACCTGCCGCTTCGTTATCAAAATCAAAGGTAGTGGTGGTACTTGGCACTCACACCACAGTGAACTCAGCTTATGTGAAGATGCTGATCACTAATTTCGCCACAGAATGTAAGGTTTTAGTAGAAGACTCTGAAGTGCTGGTTCTCGCCTCAGAGCAAAAACTTCTCGGCAATGGGTTTGATCCCGACATTGTAACCCAGGAAATTCAGCGTATTTTTAGCAAACCCGATGCGTTTAATACCGATGTATTAGTGCTGGCTTGTACTCACTTTCCACTTATCAATGCAGAAATCAAAAATGCCCTTCCCCACCACTTTACCGTCATTGATTCTGGATTAGCCATTGCTAATCGAACGCACTCATTATTAAAAATCGAACACCAAACGTGTAGCCCGATACTCGATCCAGAAATAACGTTTTACACCACTGGGAATGTAGATTCAGAACAAGCGAAACAAAGCAAAATTGAAGCACTGCTTCAGTGCTCTATTAAATTTAAGCAGCTGTTATTGTAATATTTTTAGCTCATTTTCTTTTAAAACCCGTTTTCAAAGAAATCTCAATGATTACCCTAAAAGACACCCACGAAATATATGCTACATACCATCGCTGATTGTTAAATATTGGTTTTTAACAGGCTGCTATTGCGGCCTTTTTTGTATCAGCTACTTCCTGAAGTGCTTGTCATCGCATAAAATTCGGCCCGTTTACTGGTGCGCATGAGGCGCAAGTTATCGGTGTAAAAGGTGTAGTTAAATGGAACTTTCGATTCGCAGTTTATTCACTGCAGCGGGCATGGTGTTGTTATCCTCTTTAACGGTTATTCCTGCGGCAAACGCTGCGGTCAAAACAGTCCATCCCACTGTCGATTTACCGAATGGCCAATGGCTTAATTTTCACCAAAAAGACAATCAAGTGTGGAGCGAAATGTCCGACGGCGATGCGCCCGGCGTACATCTTGATGATTATGGTGCGGCTGAAATTGTGGCCGTTTTTTACTATGACTTTGATAAGGGTGGCGACAAAGAAGTCGTGGTCATGCTTAAAGATGCTGATGGCCAGCATTTACGGGGTTATGGTTTTGAGGATTCAAAACTCACTAAGCTGCCACGCCTTCAAGTTGTGCTGGATGAAGTCGCCCCGACGTTATCGTCATTTACCGTCAGCGACACCCGCAAAGTGTTAAACCAAATTCCGCCGCAGCAATATCGCATGACCTATGATGTTGAGGCGATTAAAGATCCTGCCATTAAAGCGATTATCGATGGATCAACCAAGCTCAAACCAACCTTAATCGGCTATCGCAATGCTAAAGGTTTACCCGCCGATGTGAAAACCGCGGACGAATATAAATTACGTTACCCCCTCACCCGCAAAGATAAAGATGCCCAAGGCCGCGAGCATCAATACAGTTTAGTGACCCACTTTTATCGCAATGATTATCGCGAACAACAGGGCAGTTTTGTGTTGGTGAGTGTTGTCTTTGAAGCCGATGATGTGGACTGGCTAAACAGTAGTGAGGGTGAGATCCCAAAAACGGGCCCAGCTTATGATTATATGAATCTCGGTGGTTCTTGGGCTGGACTTGCGCTTGAAAGTCATTATGCCCAAGGTGTGCTCGATGGCCCCTATATCGCCTACGATAACCGTAATGCCAATATCATGTTGAATGGTCAGTACAAACAAGGCAAAAAAGTCGGTAAATGGATGGAGGCTGACGGCCAAGCAAGCTATTGGGAAGGTGAATATCTTGACGGTAAAAAGCAAGGTAAATGGATTGCACAGTCCATGTTCGATGAGGCAGATAACTACGGTTTTGCCCATTACAATCAAGGAGTGCTTGATGGCCCCTATGAAATCTATGAGCCCGAATATGGCGCAGACACAGGAGATAAGCGATTGTCTGAAAAAGGCATTTATCGCAACGGCGTCAAAGACGGTGAATGGCTTGAGAGCAATGGCAATAAAGGTCACTATCAAAACGGCATTAAACAAGGCCCTTGGGTAGATAAAGTCTCGCTTGGCGAATACCGCAACTATGTGGGTAACGGGGCTTACCTTGATGGCAAGCGCACTGGCCCTTGGGTATTTAAAACTGACAAGAAATCACGGATCGAAGTGACTTATCTCAATGGATTACGCGAAGGTGAAGAAAAACTAATCAGCGATGAAAATGTGCTCTTTGCCAATAAGCATTATAAGCAGGGCCTGCTCGATGGTCAGAGTATTTGGTACTCAGCACAGGATGTTGCCAGTGGCATTAGGCACTATCGCAAAGGTGAGTACCATGGCATGCAGGCGATTTTTGATCCTAACCATAATCACCGGCTTATGGAGTTAAGTCATTATGAATATGACGAAACCCTGCCCGTCAAGCCCTCCCAAGACGAATGCATAATGCGAGAAAATCCCTATAGCAATGACTGTAAGGACATACTGAATCCCCCCTTTAGAAATACGCCATCGATTAAGCATGGGGAACAATATTATTATGATAGTAAAGGAAAATTATACAAATTTTCTGACTACCATCATGGCAACCTCATCAAAGAATATGAATTCGATGAAGAGGGGCATGTCCAAAAGTTGCAAAATAATGAACAGGGGCAAGACAGTCAAATCAGCATCCGCTACAAGAAGGATGGCGGTTATTCACTGTCCAATTACAGCGACAATGAGCAACGTGGCTGGACATATGAGATCGATAACAAGGAGCGATTACTGTCCCTGAAGTATTACCACGATGGTGAGAAAAAGGGGTTTACCATCCGCTATAACACAGATGGAAGTTATGCGATTACAGAAAGGTAAACATTAATATCGAACATCAGGCACTGCTTATCCTTTTATCCTAATAGTTAACTCAAGACCTTGAAGACAATTACCAGCAAAAAGGTAAAGTTTAAAATTGGGATATAGGGTAATGCAGATGCCCTTGATTAAATTGACCGATATAAGCCTAATTTAAGTGCGCTTTATTCAGGCTAAGTAAAAATGGTTATTTTACCAATCACTTAGTTTGTTCTTGTTAATAAATGTAATGGCGCGTCATCACTTAAATAAATATCATCCACCAGATATAGCTTATTAGGGTCTGTTGATCTTTGCTGTACAAATGTTGTTCAGCAATATATCGGCAGCCACATTAACATAAACGCCAGTGACACCATACTGGCGTAATTTCTTGCTAGCTTGTCATATCTTGTTGATATTGCTCGATAGTGCTTAATTCTTCCAAAAGCATTCTCCACTAAATGTCGATACCGATATAAGCACCAATCGACTCTTTCTTGAGGTGTATTCTTATAGCGGCGCCTTGGAAT